>NZ_QSHS01000039.1:0-11937 GCF_003467795.1 Collinsella sp. AM36-4AA | reverse complement strand
CGGTCGCCGCCACGGTCACCAAAGCCGCCACGGCCACCGCGATCGCCACCGCGGCCGCCGCGGTCACCGCCACGGCCACCGCGATCGCCAAAGCCGCCGCGACCGCCACGGTCGCCGCCACGGCCACCGCGCTCGTCACGGCCGCCGCGAGGACCGCGGTCCTCGTCCAGGCCCATGGCGACGAGCGGAGCGATAACCTTATCGAGAGCGGCCATCAGCTCGGTGGCCTCCTCGTAAGAAAGCTCGGGCAGGAGCTTCTCCTTCTTGTTGGCAAGCTCGGTCAGGCCCTCAGCGGCATCCTCGGCAGCGAAGACAACGATCTTGCGCATATCGCCCTCGGCGTCGTCGATGCGGCCGACCAGATCGGCAGCCTCGGCCTCGGCCATCAGGCCATCGAGCTCACGAAGGCGCATGCCCAGCAGGTCGGACATTTCCTTCTGCTCCATCTTGGGCTTGAGGTCAAGAAGCTTGATGGCGCGCTCGATGTTCGCCATGCGCTCGGCCTTGGCCTCCTCCTCCTTGGAAATAGCAAAGCGACGGCTGCGCAGCAGGCGGGCGGCCTTC
Source organism: Collinsella sp. AM36-4AA (assembly GCF_003467795.1). Classification (NCBI taxonomy): domain Bacteria; kingdom Bacillati; phylum Actinomycetota; class Coriobacteriia; order Coriobacteriales; family Coriobacteriaceae; genus Collinsella; species Collinsella sp. AM36-4AA. The sequence continues at coordinate 11,373 of NZ_QSHS01000039.1, read as the reverse complement.
TGCATCTTGTCCATCAGCTCTTCGTCATCGTAATCAGCGGCGGCCTCGACAACCTCGGCCTCCTCGGCGGAAACCTCGTCAGCAGCCTCAACCTCGGCAGCTTCGGTCTCCACGGTCTCGACTGCCTCGACCTCGGCAGCCATGGTCTCGTTCTCGGTCTCGTTCATGATCTCTTCGTTCTCAGACATGAGACTCCTTCTTGGCCCTCTCGGGCATCATCGCCCCATTCGCGGGGCCCGTCGCGCACTCTTTGCGCTTTAAACATTCATGCCTCTCGGCAAAACGTCCATTAGTTTATGGTGTCGCCATCCAATCTAGCTGCAGAATCTATGTGCACACATTAATGCGACATGTGCGACTCGCGGCGGGCGTACACCAGCGACACCGCGAACCCGGCCACGGCAATCACGGCCGCTACGCGCACGGCAGCCGCAAATCCTATCGCCTGGGCAACGTCCGCCGCAACGCCAGCGGCGCCAGCAGCCACCGCAGAACTCGAAAGCAGGCCGATAAACAGCGACGGACCAAACGACGCGGCAATCATGTTCCACGTGTTAAGCAATGCCGTTCCGTGAGGATGCTCAGCGGCGGGGAGCGTCTCCAAACCGGCGGTCTGCGAGGGGCTCAGTACCAAACCGACGCCGGCATACACCACAACGGTCAGCAGCACGACAACGCCGATGTTCATGCTTGCCGCGGTCATCGAGATTGCCGTCTGCCCCACAGCGATCAGGGCAAAGCCGACCGGCAGCAGCGGCCACGCACCACGGGCATCCATCACGCGTCCGCCCACAATCGAGGTCACGGCGTTGCAGGCGATCGCCGGCAAAATGAGCAAACCCGCGACAAGTGCGGTCATGCCGTATGCGCCCTCAAAATAGAGCGGCAACAAAACGCTCATCGAGAACGTCGTCATCATCGACACCACCACAAGCAGGCATGCAGGCCAAAAACGAACGCTCGCCATGGGACGCACGTTAAGCACCGGATGCTCGAGCTTGAGCTGACGAACCGCAAACAGGCCGAGCACCACAACAGCGGCGAAAAGCGCCACGATACCGGCCATCACATTGGTCGAGAACTCGCCTACGGAATACACGAACGCCGTAATGCCGGCAGCGAGCAAAACAACCGACAGAATATCAAGCGTGGTGTTCGAGCGCTCTCCGACATTCCGAACGAGCTTTGCTGCCGCCGCGGCGACCACGACACCGCCCACCAGCGGCACTACGAACACCGCCCTCCAGCCAAACAACGTGCACATAAGACCACTAATCACGGGCCCAAACGCCGGCCCTAGCGTAATGCAGGCACCGCCCAGGCTCAGATACAGACCGAGCTTCTCGCGCGGAGCGCAAGACAGCACCACGTTCATCATGAGCGGGAACAAGATGCCCGATCCCGCAGCCTGCAAAATACGACTTGGTAGCAAAACGCTAAACGACGGGGCGACCAGGCACAGGACTTCTCCGGCGACCAGGCATCCGCATGCGAAAAACAGCAGCTTGCGCGTCGAGAAACGACCGGACAGAAAGGCCATGATGGCCGTAAAGATCGACGTCACGATCATGTATCCCGAAACTAGCCACTGCGCCGTGGTGGCACTCACCGAAAAGGCCGCCATGATATCGTGCAGTGCCACGTTAATGATGGTCTCGTTAAACGCGGCGACAAAGGCTGCAATATACATTACGACGAGAAACGCCGAAGTGGCCGATGGCGTTGCTTGAACTTGTTGCTGAGATTTGCTCCCCATGCATTTCCTTCCTCTTGGAACGACAGTCGCATCGCCCCAGAGGAACAGTCCAGGGCGAGCATGAGCCCTAGACTTACGTCAGACGCCGCACGCGACGGATCCGACAACATGGTCCAACGTTGAAAGATTGTAACGCTGACGCGCAGCTTTCCTTCCGCGCTATTATTAAAAGTCCACGAAAGCACGAGACATGAGGAGCCCGCCATGATTAAGCCCATCATGAAATCCGAGTTCTTTTTGCGCCTGCCTTCCGAAGACGCGGGACCCGACGATGCCGCGACCGGGCAGGACCTCCTGGATACGCTCCATGAGCATGAGCACGAGTGCGTGGGCCTTGCCGCCAACATGATTGGCGTGCGCAAACGCATCATCTGCGTAAAGGACGGCAACAGGGCGCTGCTGATGTACAACCCTCAAATTCTTGAGCAGGTCAATTCCTATCAGACGAGCGAAGGATGTCTCTCGCTTTCCGGCGAGCGCCCCTGTACTCGCTATCGCCGCATTAAGGTTGAGTATTTGGACGAGAACTTCGTCCACCGCATCAAAAACTTCTCGGGCTACACCGCCGAGATCATCCAACACGAAATCGATCATTGCAACGGCGTCGTTATATAGTTCCGCCGATTCAAGAAAGCTCCCTGCAGCAAAACAACTGCAGGGAGCTTTTCATAGTGCGGAGCTTCTATCCCACTAGCTCTGGCGGTAATGATCGAAGAAGTCGGCCAAGTCCTCAAGCGACTCTTTGAGCACTTCCATACGCGGCAGGTACACGATGCGGAAGTGGTCGGGCTCATCCCAGTTAAAGCCGCCGCCGCGCGTGATCAGGATCTTCTTCTCGTGCAGCAGGTCAAGGGCAAACTGCTCGTCATCGGTGATGTTGAACTTCTTAACATCCATCTTGGGGAAGATGTAGAACGCCGCACGCGGCTTGACCACCGAGATGCCGTCAATCTTGTTGAGCGCCTCATACACAAAGTTGCGCTGCTCGTAGACACGGCCGCCGGGACGGATGTAGTCGTTGACGGACTGGTGTCCACCGAGTGCCGTCTGAACGATCGATTGAGCCGGCACGTTGGAGCACAGGCGCATGTTGGAGAGCATGTTGATGCCCATAATAAAGTCGCTCATGCAGCGCTGGTTGCCCGAAAGCACCATCCAGCCAATACGATAGCCCGCGATCATGTGCGACTTGGAAAGGCCGCTAAAGGTGACGCAGGGCAGATCAGGAGCGAGCGAGGCAATCGAGACGTGCTCGTAGCCGTCCATGCACAGGCGGTCGTAGATCTCATCGGCAAAGATCATCAGCTGATGCCTGCGTGCAACCTCGACGATGCCCTCGAGCACCTCGCGCGGGTAGACCGAGCCCGTGGGGTTGTTGGGGTTGATGATAACGAGGGCTTTGGTCGCGCTCGTGATCTTGGACTCCATATCCTCCAGGTCGGGATACCAATCCGCCTGCTCATCGCACAGATAGTGCACAGGATGACCGCCGGCAAGGGTTGCGCACGCCGTCCAGAGCGGATAGTCGGGGCTGGGGATCAGAATCTCGTCGCCATTGTCGAGCAGCGCGTTCATCGAAAGCTGAATGAGCTCGGACACGCCGTTGCCCGTGTAGATATGCTCCATCTGAACGTTGGGCAGGCCCTTGATCTGCGAATACTGCATGATCGCCTTGCGCGCGGAGAACAGGCCACGCGAGTTGGAATAGCCTTCGCAGTCGGGCAGCTGCTGGCGCATGTCCTTGATGACCTCATCGGGCGTGCGGAAACCGAAGGGCGCCGGGTTGCCGATATTGAGCTTGAGGATGCGCTCGCCCTCGTCCTCCATACGGGCGGCCTCGTCGACGACGGGACCGCGCACGTCATACAGGACGTTATCGAGCTTGGTGGATTTAGAAAAAGTACGCATGGTGGTGCTCCTTGCAATTTGAGCTGAGGGATGGGGTTCGGGCTTGGAATCGTTGCGGGGTGATGATGCCTCGCCTTGATCGGCGTCGCCGGCAAGCAGCCAGGTAACATCGACCTCCAAAATACGGGCGAGCAGCTCAGCCACATCGCGCCGCGGAATCGTCTTGCCGCTCACATATTGGCTCATCTGACTCTTGCCGAGTTTTTTGCCGAGCATCTCCGATGCGCGGATCACGTCCGACTGGCGAACGTCGCGATCGGACATAGCCTGTCGCAGACGATCGCTAAACGTCTCTTGGGCCACTAGAACCTCCTTGCTGGCAAAGTTCAATTTATACAACACGAATTGAACCTGAGTTCAATTTAGGCAGCAGTATAACGCCGTGCTATTTCGAAAAGTTCAATTTCAAAAATAAAATGAGCAAGACCTCGAGATTTATCCCAAGGCGATAACGACGTGCACGCATTTAGAGGTATTCGAGGAAACGAGCGGCGGCAAGCGAAACATCGGCCGTTCGATATATGGCGTTGATCTGCCGATGGGGATGCCCTTCGAGCGGACGCACAGCAACATCGAACTGGCAGCGACGCAAGATGAGCGCGGGAAGAATGCTCACGCCCAGGCCATCCTCGACCATAGCCATAATCGCATAGTCATCCCAAGTCGACAGTTTTGAGCGCACCGCCAGCCCCGCCCGACGGAATAGCGGCGTAATCTCATCATCGGTACCCCGTTCCAGCAGAATAAACTGCTCGTTGGCCAAGTCGGCAAGCGAGACGGTCTCCTCACTAGCAAGCAAGGAGTCTACCGGCACTACCGCCATCAACTCGTCGCGCACCAAAGATCGCGATGTCATCCCATTTCCTCGGGGCTCATGCGGGATAAAGCCCAGATCACAACGGCCCTCCGCCACCCATTGTTCAATCTCTGAATAGTCGCCCATCAGTAACTCGTAATCAACGTCCGGATAATCGGCGCGAAAGCGCGCAATCACCGGAGGCAGCACGTGGGTCGCCACACTCGAAAACGTACCGATGCAGATTTTGCCGCGCATGAGCCCACGCATCTCATCCACCCGTCGCTGCAAACGAACAAATTCCTCGCATAACGCCTCGACCGCCGGCATAACTTGCCGCCCATCGGCAGAAAGCGTCACGCCCTCGCGACTGCGATCGAGCACCTTAAAGCCCCAGTCGGCCTCGAGATCGGCCACCATACGGCTCACGCCCGACTGCGAATAGTTCAGCCGCTCGGCGGCGCGCGTAAAACTGCCGGCGCGCACGGTCTCGAGCAGCACCTGCATCTTTTGAATATTCGTTTCCGCGGCACGCCTCCATCTTTGCATGAGTTTTTATCATGTTAACCATGCATTATATTCGCTTTTCTTCTAAAGCCAGTTCACCCATAGTGAACATGCTCGGATATAGAGGGGATGTCAGCGCATGAACAACGGACTGTTTACATACTTAGCAGCATTGCTATTGTTTGGCTCCAACGGCATCATTGCCGCGGCCATCGCGCTGCCGAGCTCCGATATCGTGCTGCTGCGCACCTTTCTGGGAGCCTTCTCGCTTGTCACCATCCTCGCCATCACCCAACGCCATAAACTGCAGGCGCCATCCCGCCCTCGCGAAGCTGCGGCCCTGATCCTCTCGGGAGCTGCGTTGGGCGCCAGCTGGATTTTTCTGTTTCGAGCCTATCAGACGATCGGCGTCGGCGTATCCTCGCTGCTGTACTACTGCGGCCCCATCATCGTCATGGCCCTCTCGCCGTTTATCTTTGGCGAAAAACTGACCGGCGGCAAAATCGCCGGCTTTATCGCCGTCGCCTGCGGCGCTTTTCTCATTGCAGCGCAAGGTCTCGGCGGCAACATGCCCATTGCGGGCATCGTCTGCGGCATCGCCTCGGCATTTTGCTATGCGCTGATGGTCATCGCTAGCAAGGGTGCGCCACGCATCGAGGGTCTCGAGAACTCTGCGCTCCAGTTGAGCGCCGCCTTTGTGACCGCGCTGGTCCTCACACTCGTCACCCAAGGCACCCCCTCGTTTTTCTCCCCCGGCATCGCCACAAGCATCGATTGGCGTGCCGTCGCTATGCTCGGCGTCGTCAACACCGGCATCGGTTGCCTGCTTTACTTTAGCGCCGTCGCCAAGCTGCCTGTGCAGACCGTCGCGGTTGTCGGCTACCTCGAGCCGCTTTCGGCGGTCGTGTTCTCGACCGTCCTTTTGGGTGAAGTCATAACGCCGGTCCGCCTGATGGGCGCCGCGCTTATCATCGGCGGCGCGCTCTTTTGCGAACTCGCCGGCAAGCGCGCAAGTACAAAGGCTGGCACTGCCCAGGCAGCGCGCGCCTAAAAGCCCCTCTTCAGTTTCCACCGACGAGCCCTATCGATCCCACCGAGCTGCTCGAGAGCGTCGCCGATACGCCCGAACAGCAACAGCTCGACGGCCTCGAGAGTGCCCAGCTCAACGACGTCAACTTCTAGCGACGTCACACATCGATGACAGTGGCCCTGCACCTCACGGGAGATGCAGGGCCATTTTGCATTGCAGTAAAGCTATGGGCTACGAACGACGCGGCTCGGGAACCACGAGCCTATCGGGGCTCGCGCCCTCGGCATCCATCAGGCTCACGTAACGAATCGACGGATCCCCATACATCGCGTAGTAATAATTGCCCGTGCGCGCGCTAAAGCATCCGGTATAGATAGTCTTCTCGAACTTGCCATCGCCCATCCTGGACGCCCCCTCAATCATCACCACGCCCTCGAGCGAGCGGAACATGCGAACGACGTTTTCGGTCTCGCTCTCCTTTTGCGGGTAATTGGCATTGAGGTACGCCGCCTTTACAAAACGGCTCGGCGAATAGCAATCGCCCGGAATGCCGCGCATGCCGGCACCGGCTCCATAGGGCTTAAGCTCGGCGCCACGCCATGTCGCCGTCTGCGGAAAATCGCTTGTGGCGGTGATATAGGTGCGCAGGTTTTCCATGTGCCACGGGAAGGTCGGCTGGTTGGCAAGGGTGTCGACCGGATCGTCGTATACATGCAGGCCGTCAGCCATCATCTCGACCACGATGCTGCGCTGGCTGTCGCCGATAATCCAATGGAGCAGCGACACGCCCAGCCCCTCTCCGGCAGATTTGGCGACAATCACCGTGTCGCGCAGCGCGGCCTCGACCTCATCGACCGTCGAGAACGTCGCTGCCACCCACAGGGGAAACTCATAGGCCGCGATATTGTTCTTGCCGTCGACAGGGCCCTCGGCATACTCGGCATAGCCGGGAAAGTTGAGCCCCGCCACAGCCAGACCCGCATCGTTACCACAGTCGAAAAACATGGGATAGTTCTTGTAATCGATGCACATGCCGATTACCGCGTGTGCCGCCGACGCATCGTCGATAAACGAATACGGAATGTGGAACCCGCGCGGCATCACGCGAACCTGTTGGCCGTAGTCAAAGCTCCAGTCGAGGTTGCGGCCCAGATACATGTGGCCAGAATTATCGGTAAATCGAATGCTCGTGCACATAGCGCCTCCTAGCTTTACGGTCCTGCTAAGGTTATTGTCACCAAACAAAAAGGCGCTAAACACAAAAGCCCGGACATGACAACAATGTCACGCCCGGACCAAAAGAGACGAAGTGCGGTGCTTTGGTCCCCTTAGACCAACTTTCCAAGACAGTGGTCGATCATATGCTGGACCATCTGCGCCTCGAAGCCCACAAAGTCCTGCTTGCGCTCGCGCATCTTGCCATCGACGATCTGGTCAAAGGCAACCTTGCACTTGATATAGCGCGTGGACTTGGTGACCTCCTCGTGCGTCAGGCAGCTCTCCTCCATCTTGCTGGCGCCCAGGCCAAACACCAGACGGGGGTTGTAGAGCACGTGGGGCTCGCCGGCGTCGTCCAGGTAGACGCAGACCTTCTTGGTAACGCCGATCTGGTTGGCGGCCAAGCAGCCGGCATCATCGAGCGACTTGATGGTATCGATCAGGTCCTGAGCAACCGACTCGTCCTCGACGGTCGCAACCTCGCAACGCTGGGACAGGATAGCCTCGTCGTGGCAAAGCTCTTTAATCATACGTTCCTCCATAGGGGTCGTTGTAACCGCTTAAGTATACGGTACCCACACATTTTCATGCGATAAATACCGTCCGTCTGTTACAAAGCGCCGAACATCAACATGCGAGGAACAGCAAGGTTGTAAAGGCGATATAGTAAATGAGTTCGTGTCAATCGGCCTAAACTCGGGGCCGAACAAGGAAAGGGTATGCATGGACGAACTTTTTCACGTCAGTGAGCGCAAGTCCACAATCGGGACCGAACTTCGCGCTGGACTGACAACATTCCTGGCGATGGCCTACATCATCGCCGTCAACCCCGCAGTGCTCTCGGGCGCTGGCATTGATGCGGGAGCGCTCGCCTGCGCCACCTGCCTGGGCGCCGGCATCATGACCATCTGCATGGGCATCTTCGCAAACCGCCCGCTCGCCTGCGCTTCAGGCCTGGGCATCAACGCCATGATCGCGGGCATCACCACCACCATGTGCGGCGGTGACTGGCACGTCGCCATGAGCGTTATCTTCCTCGAGGGTATCGTCATCTTGCTGCTCGTCCTTTGCGGCCTGCGCGAGGCCATCATGGACGCCATCCCCGTGGTCCTGCGCCACGCCATCTCGGTGGGTCTGGGCCTGTTTATCGCCATGATCGGCCTGTGCGACGCCGGCATCATCACCGCTGGCGCCGGTACGCTCGTCGGCCTGGGCGACATCGCCTCCCCCACCTTTATCGTCGGCATCATCTCCATCGTCGTGACGGTTGCCCTGGCTTCCCGCAACGTGCCGGGCTCGCTGCTCATCGGCATCATCGTCGCCGTTATCGCCGGAATCCCGCTGGGCGTCACCCATGCGCCCGAGGGCCTCATCGCACCGCTCGACTTCTCGACCTTCGGCGCCCCGTTTGCCAGCACTGCCGACGGCAACCTTGCCATCGTGAAGGTCCTGACCGACCCGATGCTGCTCGTCGTTGCCTTCTCGCTGCTCATGAGCGACTTCTTCGACACCATGGGCACCGCGATGGCCGTCGCCAAGCAGGGCGAGTTCTTGACCGAGGACGGCAATGTCGAGGACATCCGTCCCATCCTGGTCGTCGACTCCGTGGCCGCTGCTGCCGGTGGCTTTATGGGCGTCTCCTCCATCACCACCTTCGTCGAGTCCACCTCTGGCGCTGCCGACGGTGGCCGCACGGGCCTCACCTCCGTCACCACCGGCGTGCTGTTCATTCTCGCCGCGTTCTTCTCCCCCATCGTCACCATCGTTTCCAGCGCCGCCACCTGCGGTGCTCTGGTCTACGTCGGCTACCTCATGATGAGCGAGGCCTCCGAGATCGACTGGTCCGACGTGTCGCAGGGCTTCCCGGCGTTCATGATTGTCGCCGGCGTGCCCTTCACCTACTCCATCTCTGCCGGCATTGGTCTGGGCTTTATCGCCTACGTGGTCGTCGCGCTCTTTAAGGGCGAGGCATCCAAGATCAAGCCGCTCATGTGGATCGCAGCCCTTGCCTTCCTCGTCTACTTCTTTGTAGCGTAGGCGCAAGATTCGCAATACCAAACAGCAAAGCGCGGAGTCGCATCGAGCGGCTCCGCGCTTTGCTTTTAAAGCCAGGCGCCACACGGACGCGCGATGTATTGCTTCGCAAGTTTTGGACGTTTTGCTCTCCAAACGGCACTACCGCCGGCTACATCCTGCAGATATGCTGGGCGTAATCGCATAGGCCCTATGAGGATGGGAGTAACCATGGCCGCCTTGTTCACGACCCCCAAGCGCAATGACAAAACCTCTGGAGCCCATTTTGTCGAGCCCGACGTGCGCCGTCGCACGCTGCTCGCACACGGCAGCTGGCGCCGCGTGACACGCCGCATCGTTGTAGGCGCCGTATGCGCGCTCACGGTAAGTTCGCTGCTCATGCCGAGCGTCTCGCTCGCGGCCGAGTGGGTGGACGTCGGCGGCACCCAATACAACGCCGGCACCGCGGCGGGCGACGCCGCCGGCACCTGGAGCTGGGACGGCGCCGACGACATGAAGCTCAACGGCTATAACGGCGGCGCGATCGAGGCAGCGGGCAAGCTCAACGTGAGCTACGAGGGCAACAACACCGTCACTAACGACAACGGCCGCGGCATCAAGGTTAAGGATGGCGCGAACGAGAACGCCGAGCTTAATATTCAGGGCGACGCGTCCAGCACGCTCAACGTGACATCTTCTCGTGACGCCATCACTTCCGTCGGCAACATCAACATCGACGGCGCTGGCACTGTCAACGCCACGAGCACCGAGCACGATGCCATCGATGCCGGGGGCGATGTCACCATCAAGGGCTCGGGAAACGTTAACGCCACGGGCGATTCGGATGGCATCAGGGCCGACGGCAACATCACGATCGACAACAGCGGAACCGTCACCGCCAAGGCCACCGAGGATCAGGGTATCGATGCTAACGAGAACCTCATCATAAAGGGCGGCGGCAAGGTAGAGGCAAGCTCTATCAAAGACAATGCGATTTGGGCCGACGGCAACATCGAGATCTCGGGTGGCAGCCAGGTCAAGGCAAGCTCCGAGGAAGACGCCGCCATCGACGGTAAAAACAGCCTCACGGTCACGAACGCTTCCCTCAACGCAAGTGGCGTTGGGTATGGCATCTATGTCTACAAGGGCATCACGCTCGATGGCGCGACCGTGACGGTCCGCGCAAGCTCAGATGGCGGGGAAGCCAGCGCACTCTTCACCGATGAGGACAACATCGTCATCAAGAACGGCTCGACTGTGGATGCGCTCGCAGAAGGCAGGTTCTCGGTTGCAATCTCCACCAGTAATTTCTACTCCGACGAAGCGGGTGGCCATATCTACATCAGCGATTCCGTTGTCAAGGCCATAGCCCGCTATGCCGAGACCGGCGGCGACGGCCCCGACCACTACAGTGGAGACCAAAACGACGAAATCATCCCTGAGTCCGAGGGCCTGAACATCGGCATCTTCGCGCAGACCGAGAAGGGCATCACGCCCGCGACCATCTCGATCGTCCGCAGCAAGGTCACGGCCGAGGGAGACACGGCGGCTATCTTCGCCCTTGCCATGAGCGCGGACGGCAAGGCGATCGGCACCATCGAAATCAAGGACGCCATCATCCAGACGCCTGCAGGCGGCAAAGTCATTGACTATCGCAACAAGGAAGAGCTCAGCGACGGCATCGTCTACGAGGCGGGGCAGACCATTGGCACGGGCGATGCCACGATTGACTCCCCCTATGACGCCGCTGTCGCCAAGAGCACGGTCATCGTGCCTCCCGAGGAGACCAAGCCCGAGGAAAAGCACGGCAAGACCAAGCCCGAGGGTTCCAAGTCCGAGGGCACGAAGACAACCAAGACCGTTGCAGTTGCAGCCAAGGGAGCCAAGACCGTCGGCAAGCTCGCGGCAACCGGCGACACCTCGAACGCAGCCATCGTGGCAGCCGCCCTTGCGGGAACAGCCGCCATCGCCGCAGGCGCCCTGGCGAGTCGCAAACGTTCGTAAACACTTTTTCGCACAGGACGGGTGGATCGCAGCCCTTGCCTTCCCCGTCTACTTCTTCGTAGCGTAAGGGCAAGGCTGCAAAAGCTGAACAATAAAGCGCGGAGTCGCCATGTGAACTGCACCCCAAAACTTGGACGGCTT
>NZ_QSHS01000038.1:0-12979 GCF_003467795.1 Collinsella sp. AM36-4AA | reverse complement strand
CCCGCCCCTCCGGAGCCACACGGGAGCCACTGCTAAGTTATCCCCCGGCATTCAGAAAATCTAAGTGCCAAAAAATAAGATTTTTTGACTCCGTGTTGTATAACCCGCCATTCGTGGGTACCATTCAACGCGTACGCAAACAAAAAGGGTTAACCCGCGCGGCATGACCGCGCGGCCCACAAAGGAGGAAACAAGCATGTCGTCTTTGAAGCCGCTTGCAGATCGCGTCCTGGTCAAGCCCGACGAGGCCGAGCAGAAGACCGCTTCTGGTCTGTATATCGCCAGCAACGCTCAGGAGAAGCCGCAGCGCGGCACCATCGTTGCCGTTGGCGCCGGTAAGGTCAACGACAAGGGTGAGCGCATCCCTATGGACGTTCAGGTCGGCGACGTTGTCATCTACGGTAAGTTCGGCGGCAACGAGGTCAAGGTCGACGGCGAGAAGTATCTGCTGATGCGCGCCGACGACATCTACGCCGTCGTCGAGGCCTAGTCTCGTCAGAATCTCTGATTCGTCTTTGAACGCGCCCGCCGCATAGGACTCGGAAGCGGCGACGCGAGTCACATTTCTTTTGGAGGATTACCTACCATGGCAAAGAACATTACGTTCAACACCGATGCCCGCGCCAAGCTCGCCAAGGGCGTCAACACTCTGGCCGACGCCGTTACCGTCACCATGGGCCCCAAGGGCCGCTACGTTGCGCTGCAGCGCACGTTCGGTGCCCCGACCATCACCAACGACGGCGTTTCCGTCGCTAAGGAGATTGAGCTCGAGGACAACATCGAGAACATGGGCGCTCAGCTGGTGAAGGAGGTCGCCACCAAGACCAACGACACCGTGGGTGACGGCACCACCACCGCAACCCTGCTCGCTCAGGCTATCGTCAACGACGGTCTGCGCAACGTCGCCGCCGGCGCCAACCCGCTGGCTATCCGTCGCGGCATCGACAAGGCCGTCAACGCCGCCGTCGCCGAGATGAAGAAGCAGGCCAAGCCGGTCGAGACCAAGGAGCAGATCGCTTCTGTCGGCACCATCTCCGCTGGTGACCCCGAGGTCGGCGAGAAGATCGCCGAGGCCATGGAGGTCGTGGGCAAGGACGGCGTCATCACCGTCGAGGATTCCCAGACGTTCGACATCACCATCGACACTGTCGAGGGCATGCAGTTCGACAAGGGCTATGTTTCCGCTTACTTTGTCACGGACAACGACCGCATGGAGGCCGTGATGAAGGATCCGTACATCCTCATCACCGACCAGAAGATCTCCAGCGTTCAGGACATCATGCCTGTTCTCGAGGCTGTCCAGCGCGCCGGCCGTGGCCTGCTCATCATCGCTGAGGACATCGACGGCGAGGCTCTGCCGACCCTCGTCCTCAACAAGATCCGTGGCGCTCTCAACGTCTGCGCCGTCAAGGCCCCGGGCTACGGCGATCGCCGCAAGCGCATCCTCGAGGACATCGCCGTCCTCACCGGTGGTCAGGCTGCTCTGGACGAGCTGGGCGTGAAGGTCGCTGACATCACCGCCGATATGCTCGGCACCGCTAAGTCCGTCACCATTTCCAAGGACAACACCGTTGTCGTCGGCGGCGCTGGCTCCAAGGAGGCCATTGACGCCCGTATCGCTCAGATTAAGGGCGAGATGGAGAACACCACCTCTGACTTCGACCGTGAGAAGCTCCAGGAGCGCCTGGCCAAGCTCTCCGGTGGCGTTGCCGTCATCAAGGTCGGCGCTGCTACCGAGTCCGAGCTCAAGGAGATCAAGCACCGCGTCGAGGATGCCCTGCAGGCTACCCGCGCTGCTGTCGAGGAGGGCATCGTCGCCGGCGGCGGCGTCGCCTTCATGGACGCTGCTCCTGCACTCGACGCTGTCGAGATCGACGACCCCGAGGAGAAGATCGGCGTCGATATCGTCAAGAAGGCTTTGACCGCTCCGGTCGCCACCATCGCCAAGAACGCTGGCTTTGAGGGCGCTGTCGTGGTCGACAAGGTTGCCGAGCTGCCTGCTGGCCAGGGTCTCAACTCTGCCAACGGCGAGTGGGGCGACATGATCGAGATGGGCGTCCTCGACCCCGTCAAGGTCAGCCGCGTCACCCTGCAGAACGCTGCTTCTGTCGCCAGCCTGATCCTCATCACCGAGGCTACCGTCTCCGATGTCCCCAAAAACACTCAGCTTGAGGACGCTGTCGCTGCTGCCACCGCTGGTCAGCAGGGCGGCGGTATGTACTAAGGCCGACAAGGTCTAGAACTCCCACCGGGAATCCGGGGGCGTGACGGGGGTTTCTCTCCGGAACGTCCTCGGACATGCAAAGAGGCTCCGCATCGCGCTTCGCGCTGCGGAGCCTCTTTGCGTCCTGCGGAATATTCCGGAGAGAAACCCCGTCACGCCCCCGGACTTCCTGCGTTTACGGCCTTGAGGTCGGCGTGGGCGGAGGACGTGGTTGTTGGGGAGACATGTCCCGGTTGCTGTTTCGCGCTTTGCGCGAAAAGCGCATCACTTTGGCGTGGACGGAGAACGTGGTTGTCGCGTTAACTTGTCCCGGGCGTATTTCTGGAGCGTTTCCCCTCGCCATAAATTACCCTTGGCATACTTGCGCGAACGCCTGCTGGTGCTACACTAGCAATTGCTGTTTCAGGGCGGGGTGAAATTCCCCACTGGCGGTAAATCGGGCGGTGTCAAAGGGACGCCGTGGCGCAGGTAAAGTGCCTGCGACCGAGCCGATGAGTCCGCGACCCGTGTGTGCGTTGGTTCGTATGCCGGCTGAACTGGTGAGATTCCAGTACCAACGGTTAGAGTCCGGATGAAAGAGGCAGGTGATCTTATGTCTGAACAGTCGCAGCATATCCATTTTGAGAACACGAATAGGTGGAGCACCAAACAGCTCGTTACCATGGCGTTGATGTGCGCCTTGGGCGCCCTGTTTATGTATGTGCAGCTGCCTATCCTTCCCTCGGCGCCGTTTTTGACGTATGACCCGTCGCTGGTGCCGGCGATGGTGTGTGGATTTGCGTATGGCCCTGGTGCCGGCACCGCTGTTGCCGCTATGGCGATCGTTATCCATGCGCTTACCACGGGCGATTGGGTTGGTGCGCTTATGAACTTGGTCGCTACGTTGGGCTTTATTCTGCCCGCGGCGATCGTCTATCAAAAGATGCACACCTATAAGGGTGCCGTGATCGGCCTGGCGCTGGGCGTTATTGCCGCTACGGCGCTTTCTATGGTTGCGAATCTGACCATCGGCGTTTGGTTCTGGTATGGCTCGGTCGATGTGATCGCCCCGCTCATGATTCCTGCCGTGCTGCCGTTCAACCTCATCAAGACCGTGCTCAACTCGGTGTTGACGCTGGCGGTGTACAAGGCGGTCTCCAACCTCATCACACCCAAGAAGGACCAGGTCAAAGGCCGCGCATGATTGAGTGTCGGGGCGTTTCCTTTAGTTATGACGGTGCCACACCGGCGCTCGATGGCATCGATCTGAACATCGAGAATGGCGAGTTTTTCTGCATTCTCGGCGGAAACGGGTCGGGCAAGTCGACGTTTGCCAAGCATCTGAATGCGCTGCTGCAGCCCGATGCGGGCACGGTACGTATCAACGGTATGGATGCGTCCGATCCCGAGCTGGTCTACGACATTCGTTCGACCGCAGGCATGGTGTTCCAGAATCCCGACGACCAGCTGGTGGCAACGCTTGTCGAAGATGACGTTGCGTTCGGTCCCGAAAACCTTGGCGTGCCATCGGCGCAAATTGCGCAGCGCGTACGCGAGGCGCTGAAGGGCGTGGGCCTGGTGGGCTTTGAGCGCCACGAGACCCATGCGCTTTCGGGCGGTCAAAAGCAGCGTGTGGCGCTTGCCGGTGTGCTCGCCATGGAACCGCGCGTGCTCATTTTGGACGAGGCGTCCTCGATGCTCGATCCGCGCGGGCGCAAGGGCCTTATGAAGGCCTGTCACGTGCTGCACGAACGCGGCATGACCATCGTGATGATTACGCACTTTATGGAAGAGGCCGCCGAGGCCGATCGTGTCGCGGTGTTTCGGGCGGGGCGCGTTGCCATGCTCGGTACGCCCGAGGAGATTCTGACGCGGGCAGATGGGCTCGTGGAGCTCAACCTGGATATGCCGGCGTCGTGCTGCTTGGGCATGGCGCTTCGTGCGAAGGGCGTGCCCGTTCATGCGCAGGTGCGCGAGGCGGATATGGTCGCCGAGATTGCGCAGGTATATGCCGACCGGAGTGGGGAAGACACCGCAGGGCGGCCTTCTGCATCCGATTCTCGTGTGCTCGACAACGTCTCCTCTGCAACCGACGGGACAGCCGTGTCGGAGCCCGTCATAGAGCTATCCCATGTTTCGTACAGTTATTCGCTCAGTCCGCGCGAGCGCCGCCGCTGGCATAAGCGCTCGGCCGTTGCGGGCAAATCGAGCAAACAGGCTCTCTGGGGAAACGACCCCAGCAGCCCGTGGGCGCTGCGCGATGTATCGCTGACGGTGTGTCGCGGCGAGTTCCTGGGCTTGGCAGGTCATACCGGTTCGGGTAAGTCGACGCTGGTCCAGCATCTCAACGGTTTGATTCGCCCCCAGGAGGGATTCGTTCGCGCGCTGGGGCTCGATCTGTCAAACAAGAAAGACGCCGCCGCGGTTAAGGCCAAGGTCGGCGTGGTGTTTCAATATCCCGAGCGTCAGCTGTTTGCCGAAACCGTGACGCAGGACGTGGCGTTTGGCCCGCACAACCTTGGCTTGCCGCAAGATGAAGTCGACCGTCGCGTCGAGTCGTCGCTCTCGCGCGTGGGCCTCGACCTTTCCACGGTCGGCGACAAGAGTCCCTTTGAGCTTTCGGGCGGTCAGCAACGGCGCGTGGCATTCGCCGGTGTGCTCGCCATGGAGCCCGAAGTCCTGGTGCTCGATGAACCCATGGCGGGGCTCGATCCGGCTGCGCGCAGGGATTTCCTTGAGCTTATCGATCGGCTTCACCGCGATGGCCTGACCGTTGTCATGGTTTCGCATAGTATGGATGACCTGGCCAACTGCTGCGACCGCATCGTCGTGATGAACGAAGGTGCGGTGTTTGCCGAGGGAACCCCCGCGCAGGTGTTTGCACATGCCGATGAGCTCAAGTCGATCGGCTTGGGCGTACCTGCTGCTCAGCGCATGGCGTTGGCGCTCGCGGAGGCGGGCGTGCCGCTGCGTTGCGGCGGGCTCTATACGGTTGAGTCGCTGGCCGACGAGCTGGCAGATTTGCTGATCGGTCGCTCAGACGGTCCTTCTAACGTCGCGGACATTGCTAAATCCAAGACGGTCGCGCGAGAGGAGGGCTGCTAATGGAGGCGTTTTCGTTTGGCAGCTACTATCCCGGCGATAGTGCGATCCACCGCCTGGACCCGCGAACTAAGTTGCTCTTGGGCTTTGTGTTTCTGATCACGACGCTCACGGTCAGCAGCTTCCGCGGACTGGCCCCGGTCGCAATCTTCGTTGTCCTGATCTATACCGTGTCCCGGGTGCCGTTGCGCCGGGTCCTATCATCGATGGCACCATTGCTGGCGATTGTCGTGGTGGTCGCAGTGCTCAACCTGTTTTCCGACCAGAGCGGGCGCATTCTGTGGCAGCTTGGCTTTTTGCAGATAAGCGAGGGCTCGCTGCATTCCGCCGCCTTTATGGCGTGCCGCCTGAGCTTGATGATGGCCGGCATGAGCGCCATTACGCTCACCACGCCTACGCTCGACCTCACCGCGGGCTTTGAGCGTCTGCTCGCACCGTTTGCGCGCGTGGGGCTCCCTGCGCATGAGCTCGGCATGATCATGGGCATCGCGTTGCGCTTTATGCCGCAGTTTGCCACCGAGATGAAGCAGACGGCGGACGCGCAGGCAAGCCGCGGTGCACGCGTAACGGGTGGCCCGCTCGGCGGCGTGCGTATGCTCGGCAGTGTGGCGATTCCACTGTTCACGGGCGTGTTCCGTCATGCCGAGACGTTGTCTGCCGCCATGGATGCACGCTGCTATCACGGCGAGCAGGGCCGCACGCGTCTGCATGCACTTGCATTTCGCCGCGGGGATGCGCTGGCTGCGGTTGTGACGATGCTGCTGTTTGCGTGTGTCATCGTCGTCAACCTTCAACTTGTTTAGGCGCGATTCGAGCGCAAGAAAGGGGTCCCTATGACCGACAACGACCGCACGGCTCAGCTTGAGCGCGCCTGTTCGTATCTCAGGCGCATTCCGGCGTGGTATCTGGCCACGACCGATGTGACCGACGGGCATCAGCCTCGCGTGAGGCCGTTTTCGTTTGCCATGGTCGATGACGGTAAGCTGTGGTTTTGCACGTCGCGCGACAAGGATGTGTGGGCGGAGCTGAGTGCGAATCCCAAGTTTGAGCTCTCGGGCTGGAAGCCGGGGGAATGTTGGATCGTGTTGACCGGCGAGGCCGCACTTGAGGACGACGCGGTTGCGAGCGACAAGGTGCGTCAAGCGGGTTTTAAGCACATGGTGGGCATCGGCGAGGAACACGAGAGTGCCAACGACGGCCGCCTTGCTTTCTTTTCGGTCCGCAACATTGCCGCGCGCTTCTGTGATATCGACGGCAGCGAGGAGCGCCTGGAGCTCTAGAGCGTCTCAAATTAACTACCCGTTCCGAATTAGCTAGCGCCAGGAGGACACATGGACGGATTGAGTACGGTGTTGGAGTATCTGACGTCGGTGCCGGCATGGTATTTGGCGACGAGCGTTGACGGACAGCCTCATGTGCGTCCGTTTTCGTTTGCGCAGATCCAGGACGGCAAGCTGTGGTTTGTAACAGCGCGCACCAAAGATGTGTGGCAAGAGCTGCTGCAAAACCAGCGCTTTGAGGCCACGAGTTGGTGGCCGGGCCATGGCTGGCTCATCTTGCGCGGGCGTGCCGGCTTGGATGACCGGGCTTTAGGCGAAATGCGCGAAGCTGGGTGGAAGCATCTAGAGCGCCTGGGCGAGCACTATGAGGGGCCTAACGACCCCACGCTCGTCTTCTTTAGCGTCGAGGATCCCGAGGCTTTTATCTGCAATCACGACGAATGGGTGCCGGTCGAGCTCTAGCCAGCTGGCTCATCCTAACAACTTGGTTTTCGCATGGGCGGGCCCCGTATTGCCCGGCGCCGTTAGGAGCGCCGGTCAATACGGGGCCCGCTCCATTTGTCAATTCCTTCAAGCGAATGTGTCGGGAATGTTTCAATGCATGAATATGCAAGCCATTTACGTATTCATGCATCTTTTGGTGCTAAAGTTTCAACCCACTTCATAACGACCGCTGCGAAATGCGCATCGGTGCATAAATCGCAGACAAGGAGTCTGATATGTCTTTGAAGGTTGGAATCGTCGGCGCGGCTGGATATGCCGGAGCCGAGCTCATTCGCCTCGTCCTCGGTCATCCCGAGTTTGAACTTGCTGCCATTACGTCCAACGCCGATGCCGGCCAGCCGTTGTCTGCGGTGCACCCGAGCTTCACCGGCGTAAGCGATCTTGTCTTTACGACGCATGATGCCCCTGAGCTCAAGAACTGCGACGCGGTCTTTTTGGCCGTGCCGCACACGGCTGCCATGGCACAGGTGCCCGCGCTGCTTGCATCGGGCGTCTCCTGCTTTGATCTTTCGGCCGACTACCGTCTGAACGACGCGTCCGTTTTTGAGGCTTGGTATGCCGCCGAGCATACGAGCCCCGAGCTGCTCAAGACCCGTGCCTTCGGTCTGCCCGAGCTGTTCTGCCAGGACTTGGAGACCGCCGCATCCGACCATGCCGACGGCAAATCCGTGCTGGTCGCCTGCGCCGGTTGCTATCCCACCGCAACGAGCCTTGCCGCCGCGCCCGCCGTGCGCGCGGGCTGGGTGGCCGAGAACGGCCCCGTGATTGTCGATGCCATTAGCGGCGTGACGGGCGCCGGTAAGTCCTGCAACGCCCGCACCCATTTTTGCAGCGCCGACGAGAACTTGGAGGCCTACGGCGTGGGCAAGCATCGCCACACGCCCGAGATTGAGCAAATCCTTGGCCTGACCGATCGCGTCGTCTTTACCCCGCACCTGGCACCGCTCAAGCGCGGTCTGCTCTCCACGGTGACGCTGCCGCTCACGCCGCAGGCTCTCGATACCTTGACCCTTGAGGACGTTGTCGACCATTACAAGCAGTTCTACGCCGGTCGCACCTTTGTGCGCGTGCTCGATGCCGGCCAGCAGCCCAAGACGGCTTCGGTCGTCGGCACCAACGCTGCCCAGATTGGCCTCGCGCTCAACAAGCGCGCGGGCGTGCTGGTGGCGACGGGTGCTATCGACAATTTGTGCAAGGGCGCTGCGGGCCAAGCAGTCCAGTGCGCCAATATCGTCTTTGGCTTTGACGAGCGACGAGGCTTGCCCACAGTGGCGTGCCCGGTGTAGCACATTCGATTGTTAACGATTTGGTAGTCGGGCATCGAATGGGGCGCCACTCTTAAGCTGGTCTCATGATCACGACTGGCATGGCGCACCAACCGATGTCCGTTTTTTGTTTGACATAAGGAGTCATAAAGACGATGAATACCGAGCTGTTTGATATCAAGATTCGCGCCGTCGAGGGTGGCGTTACGGCTGCGGCTGGTTTTAAGGCTGCAGGCATCCACGCTGGGTTCCGCAAGAACCCCGAGCGTCTGGATTACGCGCTCGTCGTGCCCGATAAACCCTGTCCCGGTGCTGGCGTGTTTACCACCAATCGCTTTTGCGCGGCGCCCGTGCAGGTGAGCCGTGCCAACCTGGGCGGTACCGACAAGGGGTACGGTATCATCGCCGGCATTTCGGTCAACTCTGGCAATGCCAACGCCGCCACGGGCGAGACGGGCCTTGCCTGCGCGCGCGAGACGTGCAACATCGCCTCGCAGGTCATCGGCTGCGAGCCCCAGCAGATTCTGGTTGCCTCCACGGGTGTGATTGGCCAGATTCTGTCGATCGACACGTTTGAGACCGCCATTCCTGCTGCCTACGAGGCGCTCTCCGCCCACGGTGGCGCCGATGCCGCTCGCGCCATCATGACGACCGACACGCACTCCAAGGAGTACGCCGTATCCTACGTCAGTGAGGCTGCGGGTCATGCGGGCAATGTCTATACGGTAGGCGGAATGTGCAAGGGCTCGGGTATGATCATGCCCAACATGGCCACCATGATCGCAGTTATCACCACCGATGCCCCCGTCGAGCCTGCGGCACTTCATGCCCTGCTGCTCTCGACCGTCAAGCAGACCTTTAACAAGGTAACGGTCGATTCCGACACCTCGACCAACGACACCTGCATCATGCTTGCCTCCGGCGCCGCTGCCGCAGATGCCGAGCCTATCGTTGAGGGCTCCAATGCCTTTGACGAGTTGGCATTTGCCGTGCACGAGGTGTGCGAGAGCCTGGCGCGCAATATCGCCGCCGATGGTGAGGGCGCATCCAAGCTTGTTACGGTCAACGTTACCGGCGCCGCTAACGACGAGGAGGCCGATATCGCCGCCCGTGCCGTTGCCAACTCGCCGCTCGTTAAGACCTGCATCGCCGGCCACGACTGCAACTGGGGCCGCGTTGCCATGGCGCTTGGCAAGTGCGGCGTGAAGTTTAATCAGGAAGACGTTTCCATCGACATGATGGGCATGCCTGTCTGTCGCGACGGTCTGACTGTTCCCTTTGACGAGGACGAGGCTCTACGACGTTTTGAGGCGCCCGAGATCGTGATCTCGGCCGACCTGGGCGCAGGCGACGCGGCAACGACCGTGTGGACCTGCGACCTCACGCATGAGTACATCTCCATCAACGGCGACTACCGTTCCTAGATTCCAGGCACGCTGCGCATCTTGCCGCGATTGCGGACAGCGGAGCACGGCGCGATAACGATACGAAAGACGAGGCAGACTATGAAATTCGCACGCGATTGTCGTTCGAGCGAATCCAACGAAGCAACCGCGCAGCTGCTGTTCGAAGCGCTGCCGTGGATTAAGAACCTGACCGGCAAGACGGTTGTTATCAAATATGGCGGAGCCGCCATGGTCGACGAGCAGCTGCGTCGCGACGTGATGAGCGACATCGTCCTGCTTAAGATCATCGGCATGCGCCCCGTTATCGTGCATGGCGGCGGCAAGGCTATCAACGAGGCGCTGAGCCACTATGACATCCCCGTCGAGTTTAAGAACGGCCAGCGCGTGACCACGCCGGCGACTATGGATATCGTGCGCGAGGTGCTGGGCGGCAAGGTTAACCAGGAGCTGGTTGTCGCCATCAACCACCACGGCAACCTGGCCGTGGGCGTGTCGGGCAGCGATGCTGGCACGCTCATCGCCGAGCCGCTCGACCCCGAGCTCGGTCGCGTGGGCAAAGTGACGCACGTTAACACCGACTATATCGAGCGCTTACTCGATAGCGAGTACATCCCCGTCATCGCTACCGTCGCGGCGGGGGAGGACGGCGGTTTCTTCAACATCAACGCCGATACCGCCGCCGGTGCCGTTGCGGCGGCGCTCCATGCGCATAAGGTGATCTTTTTGACCGATGTCGACGGCCTGTACAAGGACTTTAGCGACAAGGATTCGCTCATTTCCAACCTGACGCTCGACGAGGTTAACGAGATGCTCTACGGCGGCGAGGTCGATAAGGGCATGATTCCCAAGCTGCGTGCTGCCGTCGATGCGCTTGCCGGAGGCGTATTTCGCGCTCACATCATCAACGGTACCACGCCGCATTCGCTGCTGCTGGAGCTGCTGACCGACGCCGGCGTCGGTACCGTGATCCACTCCACCGAGACGGCTTACGAGTTCGATACGCATCCGCATCCGCTTTCGACCTTTGCGGCGCGTCTGGCCGAGAACCTCGACGAGGTCGAGAAGCTCCAGACGGTCTAGCTGACCGCAGCCGCCCAATTCCTGCACCCATAGGCCTGCGCCGTCCGGCGCTCAACGAAAGGCATTCCATGTCACTTGCAGCTCAGCAATCGCTTGAATCCAATTACGTTATGCATACCTTTGGCCGCTCTCCGGTCGAGTTTGTCGAGGGTCACGGCATGAAGCTCACCGGCGACGATGGCCGTGAGTACCTCGACTTTCTTGCCGGCATCGGCGTGTGCAGCCTAGGTCATGGTGACCCGGCCGTGCTCTCGGCGCTCGAGGCACAGACCAAAAAGCTCATGCATGTCTCCAATTACTTCTACATTGAGCAGCGCGGACAGGTCGCGGCGCTGCTGTCCAAGCTTGCTAACGACGACGTAGATGGTGCGCGCGTGCTTGCCGATGCCATTGCCGCCGGCGATGAGACCACGGCAGCTGCTCTTGGTGCCCCGGCTGCGGATGAGCAGGTTTGGGAGACCTTCTTTGCCAACTCCGGCGCTGAGGCCAACGAGGGCTCGATGAAGCTCGCGCGCCTGTACGCCAAACGTGCCGGTAACGGCGGCAACACTATCGTGTGCATGCGCGGCGGCTTCCACGGCCGTACGCTCGAGACCATTGCCGCCACCATGCAGGATTGGCTGCAGGATAGTTTCCGCCCGCTGCCGGGTGGCTTTGTGGCCTGCACGCCCAACGATATCGATGAACTGCGTGCGATCTTTAAGCAGCTGGGGAGCGAAATTTGTGCCGTGATGCTCGAGCCGATCCAGGGTGAGAGCGGCGTGCACCCCATGACCGAGGAGTTTATGGCGGCAGCGCACGACCTGGCACACGAAGTGGGCGCCGTGCTTATCGCCGACGAGGTCCAGTGCGGCATCTTCCGCTCCGGCAAGCCGTTTGCATTCCAAACCTATGGCGTGGAACCCGACATCATGAGCCTTGCCAAGGGCATTGCTGATGGCGTGCCCATGGGTGCCGTCGTGGCAAAGAAGGAGATTGCCGACGTGTTTAAGCCGGGCGACCACGGCTCGACCTTTGGCGGTAGCTGCTTGGCCATCGCGGCGTGTGCCGCGACGCTCTCCGCGCTCGTGCACGGCGATTATGCCGACCATGTTGCCAAGGTAGGCGCCTATATGGAGGCAAAGCTCGCCAAGCTGCCGAACGTGACCGAGGTGCGTGGCCGCGGCTTGATGCTCGGCTGCGATCTGGACGATACTGTGGGTGATGCACACGACGTTGTGGCCCGTGCATTGGGGGCTGGTGCCGTGATTAACGCTACGGGTGCCCATACGCTGCGTTTCTTGCCGCCGCTCGTCTGCGAGGAAGCCGACGTGGACAGTCTGATCGAGATCCTGTCGGACGTTTTGGCCTAACACAGCGAAATAACTTAACTTTGACCGGGTTCCGGACTGCGGACGTGCCCTATGTGGCATGATTCAGCGGTCTGGAGCCCGTTTTGCCTTAGATTTGCTAAGGCGGGGAGACCTGCTGGTCAAATAACATTAAATATGAGTACTGTTACCGATTTGGTCGCAGCAATTTTGGACTAATAAGACCAGATGGCAAGTCGAAATGGCGATGAATGCACGATTTTGATCCAATTGCTAGTCCTTATAATGGACATATGTTTCGTAACTTAAGCAAATACTATCTTTTGATATGTTGTAAGCAAGGTGGCAGTACTCATTTTTGCCATTTTCTGGCCACGGCCTTTGTGACAGTCGTGCTGGCGGGTTCGAATCCCATGAAATGGGCCCAAAAAAGAAAGGCTCCCATTGCTGGGAGCCTATCAAATCAGTGGTGGGCGATGAGGGATGTCGCGTGCGGCTGACGCCGCCCGCTTTCGCTTCGGGCCTGCGGCCCTCGCGTGCTGCGCTGGAAAACGCTTCGCGTTTCCTCAGCTTCGCACCCTGTCGGGTTCGAATCCCATGCGCTGGGCCCAAACAAAAACGGTCCCCTTGCGAGGACCGTTTCCAATTCAATGGTGGGCGATGAGGGATTCGAACCCCCAGCCTTGTGCGTGTAAAGCACCTGCGCTAACCGTTGCGCCAATCGCCCGTGCGGAGAGAGTATAGCAAAACAATCGCCTCATTCACCTCATATCCATTAAAGGTAACCGACGCGTGTCACAGCCCTTGATTCTCATCTTCATTGCAACAG
>NZ_QSHS01000037.1:0-16502 GCF_003467795.1 Collinsella sp. AM36-4AA | reverse complement strand
CTTGTGTCCAAGAAATGGGAGGCAGTTCACACTACGTGCGACGGGGGTTCTTTCGTCCTGCGGAGTGTCCGCGAAGGTTAGCCCTCAGATCCTGCTACGACTACGTCCTCGGATTGTGGGGCTGAATGAAGGACGTGGCTGTGGGGGTGCCTTGTCCCGGTCGCTGTTTCGCGCTTTGCGCGAAACATCGCAGCACTTTGGGCATAGTGGGGGAGTTGGTTGTCGCTGCCTTCTATCCCCTTGCTGTTTCGCGCCTTTGGCGCGAAAGGCGCAGTACTTTGGGCGTGGGGGCTGGCTTGCGGACTCAGATGACCTAGAGAGATATGGGTGCAAACGAGAAATCGTTGTTGGGGTCGTCCTTTTCCATAAACTCATCGAGACAGAATGTCATATAGATTGGAACGTAAAGGATCTTGCCCTCTTTGCAAAGGTTTTCGTGGCTCAGCACAACGGCCTCGGGAATTTTGTACTCGCCCACACTCATCAAACGGTCGAGGGCTGCATGTGCTCGAACTTTCTTGCCCGATTTGACTTCGATTGGGACAACATGCCCGCGGGCACCTTCGATTACAAAGTCGACTTCACCGACCTCACGCGTTTGGTAGTACCACGTATCTGCTCCGAGGGCAACGAGTTCCTGTGCGACCACGTTCTCATAGAGGCCGCCGAGGTTGGGGGTTTTCATGTCAAGGTAGACGGCGCGTGCCGTGCTGCCGGGATACCGCGATGCGAGCATACCTGTATCGGACTCGTATAGTTTAAAGGCCGTCGTTTTCTCCGTCCTCTTGAGAGGACTTCGTGCCTCCGTCACCTGGGGGACCATCAATCCAACGCCTGCGTTCACCAGCCATAGGAAATCCTGCTCGTATTTTTGAAGACGAGCTCCCTCGCCTAGAGACGAGACGATAAAGCGATGGGACTCCGCCTCAAGCTGAACGGGAATTTGCTCGAAAATGGAGCGAACGTTAAACGCTCGAGTCGATGCATATTTAGAGATATCGCTTTTGTACTGATCGACTAGCTGAATTTGAAGCTCACGCGTTCTCACGAGCGAATAGCCCGAATCGATATAGTTCTGAACGACCTCCGGCATGCCGCCGCAAACGATATAAGCTCTAAAGTTTTTGAGCATCGCCTCATGAATAAAATTTTCGACGGGACGCCTCTCGACAAGGCAGCTGCGGATGTCTGCAAGCACATTCTCGCTGATGCTGTTTGCCCAACAAAACTCTTCAAAATCCATTGGCCGCATAACAATGTGCTCGACATACCCCACCGGGAAAGAAGAGATCCCCTTAAACTCAGTCCCAAGCATAGACCCCGAGAAGACATAGCTAAAGCGTCCGTCCTCGACCAGCGCCTTCATAAGTGTAACGATCTGCGGATACTCCTGAATCTCATCGACGAAGATAAGCGTGTCTCCTTCAACAAGCGGTGCATCCGCAAGAAGGGCCACACGGTTGATGAAGTCAATGGAGTTCTTAGCGCCAACAAGTACGTCTCTTGCCTCGGCATCAAGTAGCAGATTGACCTCATAATACGAAGCGTAGTTGCTCTTTCCAAACGCGCGAATCGCATAGCTCTTGCCAATCTGACGCGCACCGGTAACAAGCAGGGCCTTATGGGAGTTATTCTTCCAGCTCAAAAGCCTATCAGTGACCTTGCGGCGTAGCATTAAAACACCTCATTGACAAAAATTGGCAAATAGATTTGCCCCTAATCATACAAAAATTGACAAATAGATTTGACCCAAATCATACAAAAATTGGCAAATAGCAAAGCTCACTTAGGCCTCAAAGCCAGCGAACCAGCACGGTACTTTGCGAAAAGGCTGGCGGCGCCGTTGTTGAGGGTGGCCAGGTTGACAGTGGCGCCGTTAGCGTTCTCGGCTGCTTGGGCGCGCAGGAGCGAAAGGGCGTCGGCAGCGTTCATGCAGAAGCCGACGGTAAAGTTCCATACTGCGAACTCGCAGTCGCTTGCCGCGGGGTGAAGCGCGATCGGCTATCCCTTATGTTGGATGAAAAGCCCCATGTTTTTGCAGGGGTGCATACTCGTCAAATTAATGTATAGAATCGCGTATAGTGCGAGTAAGATATTGCGCTGTCCGTTTTGTGTTTAGCAAAGATATAGTTTGCATAATCTGGTCTAATCCCTGCTCTATTTAAATAAAGTTGCACGTAAATGGCGTAGATATGCCTGAACTGGGCTTCTTTACGCTGAGCGGGTAAAATCGACCGTTCGCCGCTTAGGTATTTTCAAAATGAATAAAATGAGCGATAAAGAGAATATAAACCTTAATAAACTCGCGTATCGCACGGACGCGGGTTATTAATGGGTTGTAGGCCTTTTACAGAAAGGATTCCAGCAATGTCTAAGCCTCTTGGCAAGCCCGATCGTATTGTCGTCGCCCTCGGCGGCAACGCCCTCGGCAACAACCCCGTCGAGCAGATCGAGGCCGTGAGCAACACCGCCCACGCTCTCCTTGGTCTTATCGAGCAGGGCAACGAGATCATCATCACCCACGGCAACGGCCCGCAGGTCGGCATGATCCAGAACGCCTTCGCCGCTGCCCACGATGCCATCGGTACCCCCGAGATGCCGCTGCCCGAGTGCGGCGCCATGTCCCAGGGCTACATTGGTTATCACCTGCAGCAGGGCATCGGCCGCGAGATGCACAAGCGCTATAAGCGTTGGCACGCCGCCACCGTCGTCACCCAGATCGAGTGCGATCCCGACGATCCCGCGTTCAAGAACCCGACTAAGCCGATCGGTCCCTTCTACACCGAGGAGCAGGCCAAGGAGTTCATGGCCGAGGATCCCTCCAAGGTCTTCGTCGAGGATTCCGGCCGCGGCTGGCGTCGCGTCGTCGCTTCTCCCGATCCCAAGAAGATCGTCGAGGCTGACTCCATCCTCAACCTGCTCGACAACGAGTTCATCGTCATCGCCTGCGGTGGCGGCGGCATCCCCGTCGTCCGCGACTACGAGAACAAGGGCTGCTACAAGGGCGTTCCCGCCGTCATCGACAAGGACCTGGGCGGCGAGCTGCTGGCCGAGGACTGCGACGCCGACGTTCTGTTCCTGCTGACCGCCGTTGAGCATGTCGCCATCAACTTTGGCAAGCCCAACCAGGAGGAGCTCGAGGACCTCACCGCCGACGAGGCCGAGCGTCTGGCCGACGAGGGTCAGTTCGGCAAGGGCTCCATGGAGCCCAAGGTCCGCGCCGCCATCAAGTTCGCCCGCTCCCGCAAGGGCCGCACCTGCATCATCGGCGCCCTGGACAAGGCCGCCGAGACCATGGCCGGCCTCTCCGGTACCCGCATCCACGAGTAGTCTCTACTCTGTTGCCTCTCTCGTGGGCGCCAGGCAAAGTGCCCACAAACTAGCCTCTCTTCATGAGCCCCGCAGTCCGCTCCGGCTGCGGGGCTTTTGCTATTCACCTAGTCATTGGGGACATTCTTAAACGACTAGTAGTAGGCCCACATGGCTTCGACTTCGTTAAGGACCTCTACGACGCCCCAGCGGCGGGCGCTGCGGCTGGCCGAGTTGGGATCGAAGACTTCAATCTGGTCGGCGTCGTCAATACCGTAAAGCACAATGTAGTGGCCCACGTTGGTAAAGGTGCCCGGCCGAACGGCGGCGATGACGGGCGCTCCCGAACGTAGCGCCTGAGTCATCGAGTCGCGATCGTTATGAAGCTCCGTTCCGTTAAGTCCCAACTGCCACGCACCGCTCGTCATAAACGACCATTCGGTTGCACCGGTGGGGGCGTAATTGCCTGCCTCGGAAAGCGCGCACATATCGACGGGAGTCATATCGGTGCGTCCCGTCTTAAAGATATAGACCATGGTGAGGCACGTAGGCCCGCAAGCATTTTGGCGGATGGTACCGCCGGCGTAAGGCAGCTCCGACCATGCAGGGTCGATCTGATAGATATGGGGCATCGTGCCGGCTTGCCATTGCGAGCGCGGGGTCGAAAAGGCGAAAGAATAACCGGGCGCGACGGGGGCCTTGAGCAGCTTGTCCTCGGCGGTGGGCTCGAGACCGGCCGAGCCGTGGGACATACAGGAGCTCATAAGCACAAAGACCAGACAGATGAGGATAGAGCACAGTGCGAGGCAAAGCTGACGAGCCGGCAGGGCGGGGGCATTCACGAACGATGTCGAGCGGTAGGGCTTGCCGTCGCGTCCGCCTTGGGGATGCGAAAAGAAGCGGTTGATATGGATGCCGGGCTGACGTGCGCCGTTGCGGCGCAGTTGCGGAACCTCGGCTTGGCGCTGTCGAGTGCGCGCGCCCAAGCGGCTATCTTGCTGTGCGCTTGTGCCCGTGCTCGGACGGCCACTCTGCCGTGTTCCGTTTGTCTGCTGCCGAGACGAAGACCTGGGTTGCTCTTGAGGGCGTTGCGGATTGCTGCTCGTGGCACTTCTGGGCGTCGGCGTGGTGCGGCCAGCAAGGCGAACGCTTTGTCGCCGTTGATCACCGTCGTTGTATCCGTATGCCATTCGTACCGCCTTGTCTCATGTATAACCTGTCTATCCTACAAAAAAGATGTGCAACAAATGGGTCCGCGCGTCAAAAGCTCGGTAAACGGTACGAAAGGCGCAAAACACACGGCCTCAAAAACATCTCTCTATGCGTCCGATGAGCGTACGCCCGTCGGACGGGCGACAACAATGAGCGGCAAACCGTGCCGTTCGTCCCAAAAACGGCGCCGCTCGTTTTGCGGTTCTGCCTTCGGTCGAGCCGCAAGCGGCGCTGCTGTGCCAAGGCCGTATCTTAAAGCCACGAAATAAAAGCGCGCGGCAAAACAGACCGTGCAAGGGGTGACGTCAAAGAGGCGTCAATAAGGAAAGGAGGGGAACAATGGCGGACAAGAACGCAGAAGTTGCAGTCGAAGGTAACGGTGGCATGAAGAAAACGCTCTCGCTCTGGAACTTCTTCACCATCGGTTTCGGTGCCATCATCGGTACCGGTTGGGTTCTGCAGGTCGGCGACTGGATGGTCGTGGGCGGCGGTCCCGTTCCCGCTATGATCGCATTCCTCTTGGGTGCAATCTTTCTCGTGCCCGTCGGAGCTGTTTTCGGTGAGCTCACGGCTGCTATCCCCATCTCGGGCGGCATCGTCGAGTATGTCGATCGTAGCTTTGGCCGTACGATGAGCTACATCACCGGCTGGCTCCTGGCCCTGGGCAACGGCATCCTGTGCCCGTGGGAGGCCATCGCCATCTCGACCCTCGTGTCCGAGATGTTCGGCAGCCTGCCCGGCCTTGAGTGGCTGCGCGCCGTCAAGCTCTACACCATCCTGGGCGCCGACGTTTACCTGTTCCCGACGCTGATCGCGCTCGGCTTTGCAACCTACGTCATCTTCCTCAACTTCCGCGGTGCCAGCTCGGCCGCCAAGCTGCAGGCCTTCCTGACCAAGGCCCTGCTCTGCGGCATGCTGCTCGCCATGGGCGTCTCGCTGTTCACCGGCTCGCCTGACAACGCCATGCCCGTGTTCTCCCAGGTCACCGGTGCTGGCGGCGGCAAGCCTGCTACCGAGGGCACCAGCCTGTTCGCCGGTATCGTTTCGGTCCTGGTTCTGACCCCGTTCTTCTACGCCGGCTTCGACACCATTCCTCAGCAGGCTGAGGAAGCAGCCGAGGGCCTCAACTGGAACAAGTTCGGTAAGATCATCTCCCTGGCCCTGCTGGCCGCCGGCGGCTTCTACATGGTCTGCATCTACTCGTTCGGCACCATCCTCGACTGGCATGAGTTTGTTAAGAGCCCGGTTCCCGCGCTTGCCTGCCTCAAGGGCATCAATATGCTCCTGTACCTAGCCATGCTCGTCATCGCCACGCTTGGACCCATGGGCCCGATGAACTCCTTCTACGGCGCCACGAGCCGCATCATGCTCGCCATGGGGCGCAAGGGCCAGCTGCCCGAGAAGTTCGCCGAGGTCGATCCCAAGTCCGGCGCTCCCAAGCTCGCCTGCGTCGTTCTGGGCGTCATCACCGTCGTCGGTCCGTTCTTGGGCAAGAACATGCTCATCCCTCTGACCAACGTGTCGGCTCTCGCCTTCATCTTCTCCTGCGGCATGGTCGCTCTCGCTTGCCTGCGCATGCGCTTCACCGAGCCCGACCTGCCTCGTCCCTACGAGGTGCCCGGCGGCAAGTTTGGCATCAGCCTCGCTATCGTTGCCTGCGGCACCATCATTGGCCTGCTCGTGATCCCGTTCTCTCCCGCCTCCCTCAACATGGTGGAGTGGAGCATCGTGATCGGCTGGCTGGCTATTGGCCTGGCCCTCATGGCCTTCACCAATTCCCGCAAAAAATAACGCCTAGCCGGGGCGGATCGGGTGCGCGGAACCCTCTCTTCCGCGCACCGAACCCGGCACCACTTGGGTAGTTTTGTGAGGCCTTAACCCAACGCGGCCTCGCCCACTATATGGATCCATAAGGAGGAACCATGTCCACTAAGTATGCAATCGTTGGCGGCAAGCTCATCGACGGTACCGGTGCCGAGCCGGTCGAGAACTCCCTCGTTCTCGTCGACGACAATGGCAAGATCGAGTATGCCGGTGTCATGCAGGACCTTCCCGAGGGCGTTGAGGTTATCGACGCGGCCGGCAAGACCGTCCTTCCCGGCCTGATCGACACCCACCTGCACTTCTCGGGCAACCTGACCGACGATGACACCGACTGGGTCATGCAGCCGCTCCTCGAGAAGCAGGCCGTCGCCGTCAAGCAGGCCTACGACTGCCTCACCCACGGTCTCACCACCGTCTGCGAGATCGGCCGCTTTGGTATCCAGATCCGCGACTGCATCGACAAGGGCGTCTTCAAGGGCCCGCGCGTTCTGGCCACCGGCCTCGGCTTCTGCCGCGTTGCCGGCCACGGCGACTCCCACCACTGCAGCCAGCAGCTCAACAAGGAATCGCACCCCTGGGGCGACCAGGTCGACGGTCCTTGGGATCTGCGCAAGGCCGTCCGTCGTCGCCTGCGCGAGAACCCCGATGCCATCAAGATCTGGGCTACCGGTGGCGGCATCTGGCGCTGGGACTCCGGTCGCGACCAGCACTACTGCTCCGAGGAGATCCAGGCCGTGGTCGAAGAGGCAAAGATGGTCGGCATCCCCGTGTGGAGCCACTGCTACAACAACCACGCCGCTGCCTACGATTCCGTTCGCTTTGGCTGCGAGCAGCTGATTCACGGCTTCGATATCGATGAGCGCACCATGGACCTCATGGCCGAGCAGGGCACCTTCTTCACCCCGACGATCGCCTTCCTGCCCACCTGGTACGCCACCTATCCGCCCGTCTACGTCCCCGAGCTGCACGACAAGTACGAGGGCACCCTGGTCGAGAAGGAGCTGCAGCGCAACTACGACTGCCTGCGCGAGGCCAAGAAGCGCGGCGTCGTCATGACGATCGGCTCCGACTCCTTCTCCTTCGTCACCCCGTACGGCACCTGCTCCATCGAGGAGATGTACGAGTTTGTCGACAAGATCGGCTTCACCCCGGTCGAGACCATCACCTGTGCCACCCTCAACGGTGCCAAGATGTGCCACATCGAGGACGAGACCGGTTCCATCGAGGCCGGCAAGTGCGCCGACCTGCTGGTCGTCAACGGTGACGTCGCCGCCGACATCCACGTGCTCAACACCGACAACATGGACGTCATCATGAAGGACGGCTGGATCGTCGAGGCTGGCACCTTTGGCGAGGCCAACAAATACAGCGCCTAAGATACCGTTTGTCGATGGCTGGATGTAAAACACAGTTTTTGATTGCATAATGCAATGGAGAGGGTCGCTTGCGGCCCTCTTTATTGCTATGGGTGCGGTAGATAAAAGGGGATGACGGTGGATTTAAACAGGCTGATTCTGGGCAAGAGCTACAACTCTACCAAGGTCTTTCGTACGGCCCAGCATGTGGTCCAGGCCATCTTGCTCGGTATTGTCGTTCCGCTGCTTATCCTGCTGCTCATCTGGGATCTAACCGATAATCCCAATCCCGTTCCGGCCGTTGTCGTCATTGCCGGCTTGGTCATGCTATGCTTCTTCTTCTCGTACGTCTTTGTCGTTCCCGACGACCTCACGTCGAGCGCTACCGACCGCACGCTCGCCATCGCATCGAAAATATTCGCCTATACGTCGCGAGGCCTTACGCCCGAAGCGGCCCTGGGCGCTTCCAAAATCATCCTTTCCGAGACCATTGCCTCGGCCATCTGCTTTACCGACGGCAAGCAGGTGCTGGCGAGCTGGGGCGAGGACTCGGCAAAATGCCCTGCGGGCACTCCGGTTGTGCTGCGGACTACGCTCAACGTGATCAACAGCGGTGAACAAAGCGTGTTCTCGCGCGATGCCTCGACCGAGACGGGTGGCTACTTTCCGCGCCTGCGCGCCGGTATTGTCGCACCGCTTACCGTGCGCGGGCATTGCGTGGGCACGCTCGAGCTGTATTATCCCCGTCTGAGCAGCATCGATATGCGCCAGACGGCGCTTGCCTCGGGCTTTGCCGACCTCATTTCCACGCAGCTTGCAAGCTTTGAGCTCGAGCGCCAGGACGAGCTTACGGCCCGCGTGGAGCTGCGCGCCTTGCAATCGCAGGTCGATCCTCATTTTCTATTCAATACCATCAGCACCATCGTGTCGCTCGTACGTACCGAGCCGGACAAGGCCAGGTCGCTGCTGATCGACTTTTCCAATTACTACCGTCAGACGCTTTCTGATTCCGATACCCTCACAACGCTCGAGCACGAGGTGGAACAGGGCACTCGCTATATCAATCTAATGCAGGCTCGTTATGGCGACGGCCGTCTGCGCGTCTCGGTCGATATCGACTTTGAGGTGCGCGATTGCATGGTGCCGCCGTTTATCTTGCAGCCGTTGCTCGAAAACTGCATCAAGCACGCGCAGCGCGAGACCGAGCCGCTTTCTATTCATGTTAGGGCTTTTGAGACCGATGACGGTTTGGAGATCATCGTCGAGGACGACGGCATCGGTATGAGCGAAGAGGTCTGCGCACATCTGTTTGAGCAGCATCGCCTGGAGGAGCCCGAGAGCATTACCGCCGACGGCTCCGTCAAGCGAGGTTGCGGCCTGGCGCTCTTCAACGTGCTTCAGCGCATCCATTTCTTTTACGGAGAAGATTCCGGCATGCGCGTGAAGTCCCAGGAGGGCGTGGGAACGCAGGTCATCGTCGAGCTGAACGGCGAGCCGCATGAGCCCGCGCCGTTGACGGCGTAGCACGCGGTTGGATTGAGAGAAAAAGAGGGGAAGCACATATGTCCGAAGGCTGGAACATCTTGGTGGTTGATGACGAGCCCCCAATTAGGGCTGAGCTACGCTATCTATTGGAAAAGGATACGCGTGTGGGTCATATTGCCGAGGCGGGCAATGTCACCGAAGCCGTGGAGTCGATTCTGTCGAACAAGCCCGACGTGTTGTTTTTAGACATTACCATGCCCGGTCGCTCGGGAATTGAGCTTGCCGAGACGCTGCAGAACCTAAAGACGCCGCCGGTCGTGGTGTTTGTGACGGCATTTGCCGAGTATGCGGCTGATGCCTATAACCTCGATGCCGTCGATTATGTCGTCAAGCCGGTTGAGGACGCACGCCTGTCAAAGGCACTCGACAAGATCGAGGCGGCCTTGGGCGTCCGTCGTGTTATCCACGCTCCGCGCCAGCCTTTGCGTCTGACGGTGGACCGCGGGGGCAAAAAGGTGTTCATTCCCGCCGCAGACGTTTGCTACTTTGAGGCGCGCGCCGATTTTTGCAACGCCATCTGCGCCGAGGGAACGTACCTGATCAATGAGTCGATCTCTTCGCTCGAGCGTCGCTTGGACTCCGAGGGCTTTATTCGCGTTCATCGCAGCTACCTGGTCAATTTGGAAGACGTGCACAATGTTGAGATTGGCTCCACGGGGTTGATGGAGCTCAGGCTCGACCGCGTGAACTCGACGGTACCGGTGTCCCGTCGTCGTGCCGCCGAGGTCAAGTCGCACCTGGGGCTTGCGTAAGAGGCTTGCGTGCTGTCGTTTACCATCGCAGGTTTGGCATGGGCGCGCGGTGGGCATAATGGGTGGCATCGAATGAAATCGAAAGGATCATTATGCCCGCGCTTATCACCCATCATCTGTTTGGCGAGGAAAGCATCGACCGTCTTCCGCAGGGCGTCATCACGTCCGATGAAGAGCGCATTGCCTTTATCTTGGGCAACCAAGGCCCCGACCCGTTTTTCTTTCACATTCTGACACCGCGTGTTTCCGACTGCACGCTGCTGGCGCAGGTCATGCATCGGTCGCGCATGTCTCGCCAGTTCGCGTGCCTGCGCGACGGCGTGTCGCATCTGCTGCCGCGCGATGCCAGCTTGGGTCGTGCCTTTGCGCTGGGCCTGCTGTCTCATTACGTGCTCGACCGCAACGCTCACCCCTTTGTCTATGAGCAGCAGTTTGGCATCGTGGAGTCCGATTCAGAGCTTGAGGATTCGAGCAGTCAGGTCCATGCCGTGATCGAGAGCGACCTGGATGTACTGATGCTGCAGCTTAAACGCGATGGCGCTACGGTCGACGATTACCCGCCGGCGGGCGAGATCGTCACCACCGATCGCATCAATCGCGTGGCCGGCGTGCTGATGAGCTATGTTGCCGGACGCGTGTACGGCATTGACATTCCGGCGGGGGAGTACGGTGCTGCCGTTGCCAATATGCAGCGACTTTACCGCGCGATTGAGCCGGCCGGCTCCGCAAAGACGCGCGCGATCTCGCTGGTTGAGGGCTTGGTGCACGACTACTCGCTGCTCGACGGCCTTGCGCACCGCGTGACGACCGAGCTGCCCGAGCGTACCGGCAACCTGGGCCACTTGGCATGGAAGAACCCCTTTACCGATGAAGTCTCGACCGAGAGCTTCCCCGAGGTCTTTGACCGCGCGCTGCTCGATTACGAGTGCACGGTTGCCCGCTTTATCGAGACCGGCGATATGGAAGCCGTGACCAACCATGTCAATTACAGCGGTCGCGTGCTCAATGCCGATGAGGAGTTCGACCGCGAGGAATAGGGCTCATGCGTGCCCCTTTGCCGAATCCTTACCGGTGCTTCTGGACAATTGGGGTACGATGAACTAACTGCATATCGGGCAAATACGAAGGGTCCCTGTCCATGAAATACACCAAGCTCGAGCGTAACTGGGTTATGTACGATGTGGGCAATTCGGCCCTCGTGCTGCTCAATACCTCGGTGGTGCCCATTTACTTTAACGCCATCAATACCGGCGCTTCCTCGGCCGACCTGGTGGTCGCTTGGGGCAATGCGCAGACGATCGCCTCGCTGGTCATCGCCATGCTCATGCCCATTCTGGGCGCACTTGCCGACTACGCCGGCAACAAGATCAAGTTCTTCTTGGGCTTCTTCCTCACGGGCCTGGTGCTTTGCCTGGCGCAGGCTATCCCAATGTCTGCCATGGCATTTTTGACCGTGTACGTGCTGTGCACCATCGGCCTTAACTCTTCTATGACGTTCTACGACGCCATGCTGCCTGACATTACCACCGACGAGCGCATGGACGCCGTGTCCAGCTCGGGTTATGCCTGGGGCTACATCGGTTCCACCGTGCCGTTCGTCATCTGCCTGGCGCTCATCATGGGTGGCCCCGCTCTTGGCATCCCCACCATGCTGGCAACGCGTCTGTCGTTTATCATCACTGGTGCCTGGTGGCTCATCTTTACCCTGCCGCTCATTCGCACCTATAAGCAAAAGTACGGTCGCGAGCGCGGTCCCGAGGACACCATCGGCCACATCGTGGGCGGTGTGTTCTCCGAGGTCGGACACACCATGCGCGAGATTGCCCACAATAAGACCGTGCTGGTCTACATGATCGCGTTCTTCTTCTATATCGACGGTGTGCACACGGTCATTTCCATGGCCACCAGTTACGGATCGGCCTTGGGCATCGATTCGACGCAGCTGGTGCTGGCGCTGCTCGTTACGCAGTTCGTGGCCTTTCCGTCCGCCATCATCTACGGCAAGCTCGCCGGACGCGTGGGCACGCTCAACATGATCCTGGTGGCGGTCGCCGCCTACATGGGGATTGTGCTGTTCGCCGCGTTCTTCCTAAAGACCGCCTTTGAATTCTGGGTGCTTGCCATTATGGTCGGCCTGTTCCAGGGCGGTGTGCAGGCGCTCAGCCGTAGCTACTTTGGCCGCATTATCCCCAAGGAAAAGTCCAACGAGTACTACGGCTTCTTTGACATCTTTGGTCGTTATGCAAGCGTTATGGGCACCTTCCTGGTGTCGGTCGTCACCTCGCTGACCGGCAACCCGTCGCTGGGCGTCCTTTCCATTGGCGTGCTGCTGGTCGTTGGCTTTATGCTACTGGTCCGCCTGTCCCGCATGACTCGGGCGGCAGAGCATGCCGCATAGGAGCGAGCGGCTATTGTGCCTGTCCACGGTACTCTTTTGGGGTTATCCGCAATAAACATTGCGACTTGCGAGCAATGATTTGCCCAAGTGGGTATGATGGAATCAGCTAGGTCGCGGGGCGTCGCCTGTGTTTGGCGGCGTCCCGTTTTTGTGTTGCAGGGAGGGTAAGGCATGAACGCCACGGTCGTGATTCCAACGTATTGGGCGGGCGATGACGCTTGCGCAAACGCCCCTGGCACCTATGACCATTCGACGCGACTCAACGCAGACAATCCCGAACTCGACCGCTGCCTGGCCTCGCTTGAGCAGGTGTGCGACATCCCGCGCATCATCCTTTTGGTGGTCTGTCCTGTTTCTGCCACAGCCGATGTGTCGCTGCGCGTGCACGAGATTGTCGACGCGCATCCCACGCTCAAGGTCACCGTTGTCACCAACACCCAGGCCTCGCGCATCGCAGACCGGGTTGCTCAGATCGCGCCCAAGGGTTCGGGCGAGTGCGTGAGCCTGCGAGGCTACGGTGCCATCCGCAACATGGGGCTAGCCTGTGCCGCTGTGCTGGGGCATGACGCGGTTATCTTTTTGGATGACGATGAGACTGTCATCGACGCCGACTTTATGAAGCGCGCGACCTATGCGTTGGGGCAGCAGACGCGTCAGGGCTTGCCGATCTTGGTCAAGAGCGGCTATTTCTACGATCGCGACGGCTCGCCGCTGGCTCCCACGGACAAGGCGGGCATCTGCCATCGTTGGTGGACCAAGCGCATCGAGTTCAACCGTTGGATGAAAAAGGCGCTCTCGGGCACCCGCATCTCGCGCTCCAACTACGTGTGCGGCGGCCTGATGGCCCTGCACGCCCGCGCCTTTACGCGTGTGGCCTTTGACCCGTTTATCACCCGCGGCGAGGACTTGGATTACCTCTTTAACATGCGTATGTTTGGCTACGACGTGTGGTTTGATAACGAGTGGACCGTGCGCCATCTGCCTCCGGAGTCCGAAAAGCGCTCACCGCGCTTTATGCAGGATGTATACCGTTGGTACTACGAACGGGCCAAGTTGACGTTCGCCGCGCATCAAAAGGAGCTCATCCCCGTTACGGCGGCATCGCTCATGCCCTACCCGGGCCCGTGGATTTCGCGCGAGCTCGACGACCGCGTGCGCAAGACCGCTATGGTCCGCAGCGTGTTTACCCGCGAGCATGAGGGCTACCTGCGCATTTGGCGCCATGGTATCGGCGAGGCAAAGGCCTATGCGCGCCAAAACGCTGCAAGCTACCTGCGTTTCCAGAGCTTTTGGCCCAAGATCATGGACGGGCTTTGGCGTGACGCACAACTGATCAGTATCCTGGAGGGGGCCGAATGATCGACCGCCGCGCCCAGCGCGATAGTTCAATATCAATCTTTCGCATCATTGCCGTTGCATGCGCCATTTGCGTGCTGGTGTACTTTATTTTTGCCTTGGTGACCGGTATCGAGCCGATCGCCACGGTGATTGCCTGCGCGCTGCTGTGCATCTTTCTGTGCATCTTTATCTTTTTGACGCTCAATCCCGATTCGGTGCGCTCCCAGTACACCGAGGAGACGCTCTCGGTGGCCTCGGCCATGCTCGAGGACATTAAGGGCGGTCTGACGCAGGAGTCGGCGCGTTTGGTGTGCCGGCGCATTTTGCCCGAGACGCGCGCCATGACGGTGGCCATCACCGACGAGGACAACGTGCTTGCCTGCGCGGGCGAGTTTGAGGAAAAACTGCTGCCCGATACTCCCATCCACACGCTTGCCACACGCTACGTTATCGAACATGGCATCGTGCAATCGTTCAACCGTATGGTGGATGTCGTGGGCTCGGACGGCTCGCACAACCAAGTCCCCGCCGGCATTATCGCCCCCATCAAGGTGGGCGATCGTACCGTCGGCACGCTCAAGTTCTACTACAAGACCCCGCGCGCCGTCGACCGTACCCAGTACGCGCTTGCCTCGGGCTTTGCCGAGATCTTGTCCACGCAGCTCGCCATCCACGAGCTCGAGGTGCAAAAGGAACTCACAGCGCGCGCCGAGGTGCGTGCGCTGCAGGCGCAGATTAACCCGCACTTCCTGTTCAACACGCTGAACACCATTGCATCGTTTACGCGCACCGACCCGCTGCGGGCCCGCGAACTGCTTCGTGAGTTCTCATCGTTCTATCGCGCCACGCTCGACAACTCGGGATCGCTTATTCCGGTCTCGCGCGAGGTCGCACAGACCAAGCGCTACCTTACCTTTGAGAAGGCCCGCTTTGGCGAGGACCGCGTGCTTGCGACGTTCGATGTGTCCGAGGACGTGGAAGATACGCTGGTGCCGGCGTTCGTGATCCAGCCGATTGTCGAGAACGCCGTGCGTCATGGTATGGGCGATGACGACGCCCTGAGGATCGACGTGACCGTTCACCAAGACGGCGAGGATGCAATCTTGATTGCCGTGGCCGATAATGGCGTGGGCATGGATGAGGGTACCGCCGCCAGACTGTTTGACGAGCGCTCTGCCCGTCCCGACGCCAGCTCTCCTCAGGGTGGCGGCGCCGGTGTGGCCATGCACAATATTTCGGAGCGCATCCATCGCTTTTTTGGGCCGCACTCCTATACGCGTGTCGAATCGGCGCCGGGCAAGGGCACCAAAGTGCTCCTTCATCTTGATTTGTCAGAGAGCATCTTTGACATTCAAGAGTAAAATAAAAAGCTACGGGCTCAACGTCATGCGACGGACGCCCGGCGTAGTTAGTTGACGAAAGGTTTTATCCCTATGCTGCGTGCGATGATTGTGGATGATGAGGCGCCGGCTCGCTCGGAGCTTCGCTTCCTGCTCGAGCAAACGGGCAAGATCGGCACGATCACGGAGGCGTCGAGCGTCCGCTCCGCCATCGAGATGCTTATGGAAAGTCGCGTGGATGTCGTGTTTCTCGATATCTCGATGCCCGGTGCCTCGGGCCTGCAACTTGCCGAGGCGCTGCATAAGCTCAAAAATCCGCCGGCGATCGTGTTTGTGACTGCGTATAGCGACCATGCGGTCGAGGCATTCGACGTCGATGCCGTCGATTATCTGATGAAGCCTGTCGAGGAAGCTCGCTTGGATCGCGCGATCGAGAAGGTCATGCAACGCGCCAAGCCGGTTACGGACAGCAAAGTGACCATCGAGCGTATCCCGGTGGAAAAGGGCGGCCGCAAGGTGCTCATTCCCGTGGATGACATCCGCTTTATCATGGCAAAGGACGATTACTCCTGCATCTATACCGTCGATGATCGCTTTTTGTCGACGACCTCGCTGGCGCAGTTTGAGGCCAAGCTCTGCGACTTTGGCTTCTTCCGTGTTCACCGCCGCTATATCGTCAACCTAGCGTGCGTCACGGACGTTGAGACGGTGCCCTCGGGCGCCATCCAGCTGGGCATTACGGGCGTCGACGAACGCGTGCCGGTTTCGCGCCGCCGCGTCGTGCCGCTCAAGAAGGCTCTGAGTCTCTAGCACACTGGCCCCGCAGCCCTGTAGACCCATCGTCTGCGGGGCCGTGGGGCCTTTTTTGTATGTATCTGCCGAATCGTTTTTTTGCGGAAGGGATCCCATGAACAGTGCAAGCGCCAAGCGTATCGACATCATCTCGGACACCCACGGCTATTTATCGCCTGCGCTCTTGGATGAGCTTGAGGGCGCAGATCTGATCATCCACGCCGGCGACCTCACGTCAGAGATGGACTACGAGCACCTATGCACCATCGCCCCCGTGCGGGCCGTCTTGGGCAACAACGATTACTACCGCGACTACGGTCCCGATGTAGACCGTCTTGCGCTCTTTACCTACGAAGGCCTCAAATTCGCCGTAGCCCATTACCGCGAAGACCTTCCGGTGGGATCCGTAGACGTAGCCATCAACGGCCACACCCACGTAACCAAAGAAGCCCAGGTGGGCCGCTGCCTAGTCCTCAACCCGGGCAGCGCCAGCTACCCCAGAGGCAGCCGAGGCCCCACTATGGCCAGAATGCTAGTAAAAGACGGCCATGTCATAAGTACCAAGTTTATTGACCTAGACTAACCGCAACAAAAACGGGGGATGCACAATGAACTGCACCCCAAAACTTGGACGGCT
>NZ_QSHS01000036.1:0-19649 GCF_003467795.1 Collinsella sp. AM36-4AA | reverse complement strand
ACAAAACTATAGGAACACCCAATGACTAGATTGAAAAGCTGTACGTCAGCATCCAAAGATGTCGGAAAATGTCGACTTTGGATGCTGGCGTACATGTTTGGTTCGTATGGGTTCGGCTCGGTTGGCGCGAACTGGCCGCAGTGCGCGTGCTAGAGCAGGTTCTTCTGCACCCACGCGATGATGTCGCTCGACTCGTAGAGCGGTTTACCGTCGATGAACAGGCAAGGAACCTGGCGTTTTCCGCCGACGGCGATGAGCGTCTGCTCGGCATCGGAATCGGTCGAGATATTGCGCTCGGGAATGGTCACGTCGTTATCGGCCAAAAAGCGCTTGACCTTTATGCAATACGGGCAGCCAGTCATAACGTAGAGCGCGAGTTCATGATCAGTAGCCATGGTGTCTCCAATCGGTTGAGGTTTCGATTGAAATACCCAAAGCCGCTGCGGTCTATGCGTGAGCCGACGGCGACTCGATCGCCTGAACCAGAAACGCCGTGGCACCGGCGCCGCAGGGCTTGTCGTAGTAGTCGATAAAGCGCTGATCGGCAAGATAGCCGCGGGCGAGGCCCAGGTATGCTTCGTCTTGGGGTTCGTGTCCCCAGTTAAGGCCAATCCATCGACGGTGCATTGCGACAAGCTTGCGCGCCTCGCTTCCATCCGGTTCGCCGTCGCCCATGGCGATCGAGAGCTGGCCCAGAATAGCGCGTTCAAGTTCCTTCATGTCGTTCCATGTCTTGGGGTCCATGTCCAGCAGTGCCTCGTTTGCTGCATCGACGGCCTCGTCGCCATAGCGCGCTCGCGCCTCGGCACCGTAGCGCTCCTCGTTTTCCTGCACGGTACGCCAGCGCTCCAGTTGCGGCAGCACGGCGCCCATGAGCGAGACGGCTTCGTCGAGCGACATACCGGTGTTTTGTGCCAGGCGCGGGGCGCAATCCTCAATCATGGCCTCCATCGTGGTCTCGTAGGTGTACTTGCCGCGGTCGTAGCACCACTTGCAGTAATGGTCGGTCGTGGCGCCCGCGGCATCGGTGCCGCAGTCGTCGGGCGTGAGCACCATGCCGCAGCTCTGACAATAGTGCTCGGGCATTTCGAGCAGGTGCGACAGTGGCTCTCCGGTAACGGCGGCAATGAGCTTCATCATGTCGATGCCCGGGGTGACTTCGCCGCGCTCCCAACGGCTCACGGCTTGGCGCGTGACGTAGAGCTTGGCGGCGAGCTGCTCTTGGGTAAGGTTGTTGGCGCGGCGGACGGCGATGAGTTTTTCTGCAAAGGCCATGACGGCTCCTTTCTGGTGCTTGTTGGCTTAAGCATACGCGGCAGCCGATGTCCTTCCAAGCAACCGTTGGTTGCACGACGGGGACCGCGGCGAAGAATTGCGCGCAACGCCCCACACCTCCATGCCGTACAATGACCGGCATGGAACCTATCGCACACATATATACCGACCTGCCGCAGAAGTTCGGCATTCCGCGCAACAGCTTTTTGGCGCCTCATCTGCAGGGACGCATCGTCTTTGAGCCGGAATTTGCCTCCAATGCAGCGGTTGAAGGCTTGGACTCCTTCTCTCACCTATGGCTGCTGTGGCGCTTCGAAAACGGAACGCCCGGCGGCACGGCTAAGGACATAGCCGCCGATGCCAAAACGCAGGACAGGTCCGGCACCAACGCAAAATGGTCGAAAACCGTGCGCCCGCCGCGTCTGGGTGGAGCCGAGCGTGTGGGCGTGTTTGCCACACGCAGTCCGTTTCGCCCTAATCCCATCGGGCTCACCTGCGTCAAGCTCAGCCGTGTCGAGCTCACCGACGATGGCCCCATCATTCATGTGCTGGGGGCCGATCTGCGCGACGGCACGCCCATCTACGACATTAAGCCCTACATTCCATTTGCCGACTGTCACCCGGATGCGACGGGCGGCTGGATTGAGGACGCGCCGTGGCAAGAGCTCGACATCGAGTTCCCGCAGACGCTGCAGGATATGGTCCCGCCCACAAAGCTCCCCGGCCTGGTCGAGGTCCTGCGCCAAGACCCACGCCGCGCAGGCAGCAAGCACGAGCCGAACCGCGTCTATCATCTGGCCTTCGCCGGGCTCGACATATCTTTTACGGTTGATGAAACCCAGCTAACCGTAGCCGCCGTCAACGACGCGCGGGGCTAACCTGCCATTCGTCTGCACCCGTCAAATTAAGCGCCAAACCCCGCGCCAAAACCGCTCACGCTGTTGGACAATAACGCCTACCAAAACAATCACTTTGCATGGGAGCTCAGCATGAAATACGACTTTAGCTCGCTAATCGACCGCCATGGCATGGACTCCATCGCCGTTGACTCCTGGGGTGAGATTCCCGGTATGGCTCCGAGCGCACCCGACGAGGGCTTCGACCGCATCCCCATGTGGGTAGCGGACATGAATTTTGCCACGGTGCCCACGGTCCAGGAGTACATCATTCAGCGCGCCCAGCACCCCATGTTTGGCTATTTCGATCCGCGCCCCGAGTACTTCGACCGCATCATCGAATGGCAGAGTCGCCGTAATGGCGTCGAGGGCCTGGCACCTGAGCACATCGGCTACGAAAACGGTGTGCTGGGCGGTGTCGTGTCGACGCTGCGCGCATATGTCCAGCCGGGCGATGCGGTGCTGGTCCACAGTCCCACCTACATCGGCTTTACCAAGTCCATCGAGGCCGCGGGCTATCGCATTGTCCACAGCCCGCTTAAACTCGACGACCAGGGCGTGTGGCGCATGGACTTTGAGGACATGGAGCGCAAGCTCGCCCAAAACCATATCCATGCCGCGGTGTTCTGCTCGCCGCACAATCCCTGCGGCCGCGTATGGGAGCGCGACGAGATCGAGCGCGCCATGGACATCTATCGCCAGCATGATTGCGTGGTGGTCTCGGACGAGATTTGGTCCGATATCATCCTGCCGGGTCACAAGCATATCCCGACGCAGTCGGTGAGCGAGGATGCCCGCATGCGCACGGTTGCCCTCTACGCGC
The DNA here is from genome assembly GCF_003467795.1 of Collinsella sp. AM36-4AA. Lineage (NCBI taxonomy): Bacteria > Bacillati > Actinomycetota > Coriobacteriia > Coriobacteriales > Coriobacteriaceae > Collinsella > Collinsella sp. AM36-4AA. The sequence goes on along the minus strand of NZ_QSHS01000036.1, from coordinate 16,655 downwards.
CCAGCAAGACGTTCAACCTGGCGGGCCTGGTCGGCAGCTACCACATCATCTATAACGAGACGCTGCGCGACCGCGTGTGCGCCGTGTCCAACAAGACTCACTACAACGAGATGAACGTCCTTTCGATGCACGCGCTTATCGGCGCCTACCAGCCGCAGGGCTACGAGTGGGTCGATGAGCTCAATCAGGTCATCCAGGGCAACATTGACTACTTCTGCGATTACGTGGACGAGCATTTTGAGGGCGTGGGCTATTCGCGTCCGCAGGGCACGTACATGGTGTTTCTGGACTGCACCGAGTGGTGCCTCGAGCATGGCCGCGATATTCAGTGGCTGCTCGACGAGGGGGCGCGCGTGGGCGTGGGGTATCAGGACGGCCGCCCGTTCCACGGGCCCTGTCACATCCGCGTGAATCTGGCACTGCCGCTTTCGCGGGTAAGGGAGGCGTGTGAGCGCCTGGACCGCTACGTTTTTGGGGTATAGGGGGCGCTCGATTCGAGTGCTGCCCCATGTGCCCACGCCGTCAAAATGCGTGGGCACATGGGGTGCAGAGGGTAGCGAGCGCGTTTTCCGCATTCGCTACTTTTCATGAATCTGCTTTCCGCAAAGATGTTCAATCGAAATCTCGTAGAGTTGGACGCCCTTTATGTCTTTGGCGATCTCCTCCTCGACTTCTTCGGCAGAAGGGTAGTACTTAAGCGCGAGCTGACGGACTTTGTCCTCGATAAACGCGGGCGCTTCATCTACCAGGCGACAACGACCAAAGACAACGGTACTCATAACGTAGGGAGCCCAGTCGCCGTCCTTGTACCACTCGTTGCCGTAAACGGTAAAGCAGACTTTATCATCATGCTTGAGTGAATCGACCTTGTGGCCAGCCTTGGCGCCATGGAAATAAATCTTGTCGTGCTCGGCGTCAAAGAAGTAGTTGACGGGAATGGCATAGGGGTAGCCATCATCGCCGTTGACGGCAAAGACGCCGCGCTTGCAGGTAGCGAGCAGTTCGCGCGCTTTCTCGTCGGTGATGGCGCGTTTCTTTCGACGTAAGGGCCTAAACATCGTTGGCTTCCTTTCTACTGCGCATGGTGGTTGAGCACAAACTATAGCGAAACAGCCCCGTTTTTCTTGATACAGGCGAGTATGTTTTTGAGCTTGCTAAAGTCGAGCGGTTTGGGCAGATGGGCGTTCATGCCGGCGTCGTGTGCCGCCTTGGCGTCTTCGGCAAAGGCGTTGGCGGTGAGCGCGATGATGGGGATGTCGGCCGCATCGGCCTTTTCGCTCAGGCGGATCGCCCGGGTTGCCTCGTAGCCGTCCATGCCCGGCATCATGATGTCCATCAGGATTGCATCGAAGCTGCCGGCGGGACGGCTAACGTATAGGTCGACTGTCTCGTTGCCGTCGGCGGCGCGAGTCACGACGATGCCTTCGCTTTCGAGCAGAGCTTGGGCAATCTCGGCATTGAGTTCGTTATCTTCTGCCAAAAGGACGTTCATGCCGGCGAGCGAGCAGCTGCTTACCTGCGTGTCTGCACATTCTTTTATCTGAGGGTTCTTGTCGATATCGAGCGGAATCCGGACGTCAAACGTACTCCCCACGCCAACCTCACTCGAAATCTCAATCGTGCCGCCCATCATATCGATGAGCGATTTGACGATAGACATGCCAATGCCGGTTCCTTGGAACTTGCTGCGCGCATCGGCGCCTTCCTGGGCAAACGGCTCGTAAATGTGCGTCAAAAACTCGGGCGTCATACCAATGCCGGTATCCGAGACGCTAAAGCAAAACACGGCGTGCTCGTCGTCGACCGGCTTGATGGTCGATGAGAACGTGACGGTGCCTCCGTGCTTGTTGTACTTGATGCTGTTGTCGAGCAGGTTGACAAGGATCTGCCGAATATGGGTGGGGCTGCCGATCATATATTGGTCGACAGCGTAGGGCTCGCTGGTGTCGAGCATGGTTATGCCGCGGTCCGATGCGCGGAGCTTGCACAGTACGAGCGCATTGTCGCACAGCTCTTTAAGGTTGAATGATTCGTGCTCGAGCGTCACTTTGCACTCCTCGATCCTGCCCATCTCGAGGATGTCGTTAATCAGTGACAGCAGGTGATTGGCGGCAACGCGCGCCTTGGCGCGGCTTTCGCGGGCGACCTGCATGTCGCCTTCTCTCAATTCCTCAATTTCGATAAGGCCTAGGATGCCGTTGAGCGGCGTGCGGATGTCGTGGCTCATGCGCGTGAGGAAAGCGGTTTTGGCGGCGTTGGCGGCATCGGCTTTCTGCCGTTCCTCCTGTGCGCGGTAAAGCGACCAGACAAGGATGACGATGCCGGTGAGCAAAATGCAAATGACGACTGCCGCAATGACGATGCGGTTGCGGTAGAGAAGTCGGAACGCATCCGATTCTTGCGCCGAGTACGATGTGGGGAAATAGCTGTTTGCAGAGAGCGATTCACCTGCATTGACGATGCCCTTATTGATGATTCCCAGCAGCTCGGGCTTGCCGCGCGAAATTAAACACGATAGTTGTGCCGTGTTGGTGAGTTCCTGTGTTTCGAAATCCTCGATGTCGTAGATGTCGCGGAGAGTTTCCAGGCGCGTGCTGGGGACAATGATGCAACGTGCCTTCCCCTCATCGAGGGCTTTGAGCACCTCGCCGTCATTCGAATACTCGGTTACCGTTGCGTTCGGAAAGAGACTTTCGAGCTCAAAACGGTTAACGATTGTGCTCTTTGTACAAGCGATGTTCTTAAGGTCGCTGTTCAGGTTTTTGCCACTGTGAATGGCGGTCAGCGAAACCGTTCCCATCGAGTTTGACTGGATGACCCCTGTCTGCTCGGCGAGCCAGTAGTCGCGAAACAACGGCAGGGCGACATCGATGGTTCCGTTGGAAAGGGCTTTGATCATTTGCTTGTTGTTCGAGAGTGCGATTGTTTTGACCGTAATGTCAAACTTGTCGTGCAACGTCGTTGCAAGCGAGGCGAGCGACCCTTCCATCTCGCCGTCGTCATTTTGCGTACAGTAGGGAAGTTGGTTTTTAAGATAGCCGAGCGTGATGGTATTGCCGTTTTCTTTGAGCCAGGTGGTCTCGGTGCCGGTGAGCGATGACGAGCCACTGTTTTGGGTCGAGTAACTCGTTTTGACTTCCTCGTTATAGCGCGGGTTATCGCGGGCGATGGTCGTCATGGCGGCGTTGATGTCGTTCATCAGGTCAGGGCGGCTTTTGGGAACGGCAAAATAGTAGTCGCTCGAGCCTACGTAGAACATGGGTGACGCATCGGGCGACGAAATGGTGTCGTTCATGATGACGGCGTCGACCTCGCCGTCTGCAAGCGCCTCAAAGAGGGCGCTGCCGGTGTCGATTTCTTTATAGGTGCAGGTAACGTCTTCGTTGGCGAGCCACTGCTGGCCGACGATAGTTTGCATAACGCCAGAGTTGCAGCCGATGGTGAGGCCTTGGAGCGCCTGAGGGTCACCCTTGGCCAGATCGTCGCGGTCGGGCCTGGCGTAGATATAGTAGCGCTCGGTGCCCTCGGGATTTGAGGAAAAGAGCAGCTTCTGCTCGCGTTCTGCCGAATACGAGATGTTGGGCATGAGGTCGATTTCGCCCGCCTCGAGCATGTCCATAAGCTCGGAGAAGGTGCCGCTAACGTATTCGTATTGCCAGCCCTTTGTGTAATACGAGAGGGTCTGGAGGTACTCGTAGCCCCATCCCGAGAGGCGCTCGCCCGGCGTGCCTTCCTGGAAGCCTTTGTTGTTGACGAGCCAGCCAACGCGGACCGTCTTGACCTGGTGGTCGGAGTCGGCGGCAAAGGCGGGGGCAGGCATGACGGCGCTCAGTACGGTGAGTACGGCAACCGCAACGGCTAGGGTGCGATATAGAGCCAAACGAAGGATGGCGGAAGGTTTCACATGAAATCCTATCGAGTCGAGACAGTATCACATAAGGATACCAGCTCAACCTGCCCACTCAGCCACCGCACCGCTAAACGGTCAGGTAGTCATTGGGGACGTTCTTGTTTGACTAGTCATTTAAGAACGTCCAATGACTAGTTCCGTTTGCGGGGGAGGCGTGGGACAATACCGAGCGAATGTGATTGGGCGTCTGGGAAAAGGGGTCGCGATGAACAAGTTGAGGACGCTTGCCGACGTGTTGCGCCAGGCTGGCTTTGCGCGCATCACGGGCCTGTTTCTTGTGTTCTATCTGCTGTGCTCGACGGCCGTCTGGCTGTCCGAGCCCACGACCCTCACCTTTGGCGATGGACTTTGGTTTAGCTTTGAGACGGTCTCGACCATCGGCTTTGGTGACATTCCGGCCGAGACACCGGTTGCCCGCGCGATTACCGTCGTCTTGAGCGTCATCAGCATCTTCTACATCGCCATGCTTACGGGCGTGGCGGTGAACTACTGCAATACGCTCATCAAGATGCGCCAAAAGGACACCATGGCGCGCTTTATGGACGATCTTGAGCATTTGGAAGAGCTCGATCGTGACGAGCTCGCCGATCTTTCGCGTCGCGTGCGCGAGTATCGTCGACGCCAGCGCTAGAACGGGCGCCGTGCGTCACGATGAGGGGGACTGAATATGAATATCACCGTGTATCTGGGTGCCAGCGTCGGTAATGACCCGGCGTTTCTGCCCGCGGTGCAGGAGCTGGGCAACTGGATTGGCGCTAACGGACACGCGTTGGTATACGGCGGGTCCAAGTCGGGCTTGATGGGCGCGCTCGCCGATAGCGTGCTCGATGCCGGTGGACACGTGACGGGCGTGGAGCCGAGCTTTTTTATCGAGGCCGAGTTTCAGCACGATGGCATCGACGACCTCATCGTGACGAGCGACATGGCCGAGCGCAAGGCCAAGATGATCGAGCTTGGTGATGCCTTCATTGCCTTTCCCGGCGGGACGGGTACGCTCGAGGAGATTGCCGAGGTCATGTCGGCCGTGTCGCTGGGGCATCTGAGCGCGCCGTGCATCCTGTATAACCTGGACGGTTACTACAACGATCTCAAGGCGCTGCTCGGACGCATGATTGATAAAGGGCTTTCGAGCCCGAGGCGCCAGCACGGCATCTACTTTGCCGACGATTTGCGCGAGATTGCCTCGATTATCAACGGATAAGTCTTGAGCCTGCCCCACTATGACTCCCAATGGTGCCGTTTGCGGCGCAGACGGTTGGCTCGTTCGGGTAACGCTCGCTCTACAATAAAACGTATCTTTGCCGAATTTGACCACGGGAGGTCCCGATGGATAGTCTTGCAAAACCCAAAAACCGTGCGCTGTTTTTAGTTAGCGTTGCCGTGACCGGTGCGTTCGCAGGCGCCGCGGTCTGGCTGTTCTTTTTTGCGATGGAGCACGGTGTCGACTATCTATGGACCGAGATTCCGCACGCGCTGGGCGTCGCTTCGCCTGAGCTCGCGAGCGGCCCGTTCGGTTTTCTGCCGTACCCGTTTTTTGTCTGCTTGCTGGGCGGCCTGCTGATCGGTCTGTACGAAAAGATTACGGGCACCAAGACCGATGACCTCAACCAGGTGATGGCCAAGGTTAAACAAGACGGTCGCTACCCGTACGACAACCTCGGCAAGCTTTCGCTTGCGGCATTGCTGCCGCTGCTGTTTGGCGGAAGTATTGGACCGGAGGCCGGCCTGACCGGAGTTATCGCGGGTCTGTGCAGCTGGGTCGGCGACCGCATGCGTCGCTTTGGCGCCGAGTTTAGGGAGCTCACGCTGCTGGGCACCCAGGCTGCCCTGACGGCGCTCTTTACCGCGCCCGTGTTTGGCTTTGTGGCGCCGCTCGCCGGTAGCGCCGACGGCCAGGGCGCTGGCGAGGACTCCGCGTCCGATGAGATCACCATCAAGCTGCCCAAGGCGCAAAAGACCGTGGTCTACGGCATCGCGATTGCCGGCGGTCTGGGCACCTATCTGCTGCTCGGCCAGCTTATGGGCGGCGGCATGGGCATGCCCAGGTTCGAGGCCGCCCAGGTGGGTAACCTGGAACTTGTCTGGCTCATTCCGCTGGCGTTGGTCGGCACCGTATGCGGTTGGCTGTACTTTGTCTCTGAGCATGCAAGTGAGGCGCTGTCCCATGCAATAGGGGAGCGCCCCGTCGTCAAGGCCATGCTGGCTGGTCTGGCGGTCGCCATCTGCGGCACAGTTCTGCCTTATACCATGTTTGCCGGTGAGACCCAGGCCGACGTACTTATGGAGACCTACCTCACCATCCCCGCCGGTGTGCTCATCGCGACCGGTCTTCTCAAGGCCATGCTGACACCCGCCCTCATCAACATGGGCTGGCGCGGCGGCCACTTCTTCCCGGTTATCTTCTCGGGCGTAAGCCTGGGCTACGGCCTTGCCATCCTGACGGGCGCCGATCCGGTCTTTTGCGTCGCCGTCTGCACGGCCTCGACGATGGGCGCCGTCATGCGCCAGCCGGTCATGGTCGTGGGCTTGCTGCTCATGTGTTTTCCGCTTAAAGGCATCGTCTGCATGATCATCGCCGCAGTCATTGCGGCAGGCATTCCGCTGCCCAAGCCGCTGCGCAAGTAGCACGATAGCGCGTGCCGGGGATATACCATTTGTCACGGATTTGCGGGGGGGGGCGATCGCGTCCTTCGTGGATTGAGACTCGCGTGCCTACAGGTCGTGTACTCGATAAACCTTGGTGCTGACGGTGCAGCTGATTGCGCATAGCGCGAGGGCCAGCACGGCAATTCCTGCGCACAGACAGCCCAGAACGGCGGGATCGGGATTCGCCCCAGCAATCGACATGAGCCAGTTGCTGATGGGGTTGGAGGAGCTCAGTGTGGCCATGGCAAGGCATCCGAGCAGGGCAAACAGGCCGACGGAAAGGCGCAGCGCCTCCATGTGTCCAAATCGAAAGAACAGCGGCTGTGCCAGAAACACCATCATGAGGGAAATGAGCATGGACGCGGTCGAAGCGATTGCGGTCTCAAAGACGGTCTGTCCCGTCGAGGGGATACCCACGCTGTTGAAGAGCGGGATGGAGACGATGCTCAGAAGCGCGGCGGCGCACGCCATGACGGCCGAGAAGACAATGATGCTCAGGTAGCGTGCACAGATGATGTCTTTGCGCGAGAGGGGCAGCGTTGCCCGATAGCGCTCCCATCCGTTTTGATTGTCGTAGCCGGCCAGCGAGTTCATGACCACGATGGGCGACATGGCACTGACCGCACAGGCGCCGGCGCTCATACTGGCATCGCCATCCGATGCGTTGGCGAGGGTCAGTACGACGAAGATGAACAGGCCGACGCCCGCGATGCTCGGGACAAGCGTGCGGACGATGGCGAGCTCAGACATAAAGGCGCGTTTCATTTCGAAGCCCCTTTCAGCATGAGGCGAAGATAGTCATCAATTGTTGCCCGGTCGCAGGGAATCTCGGGGAAGGCCTCGAGCGCCTCGCGACGGTTGGGCACGAGCACGTCCACGCTATAGGCGTGGTGGGCGGCACGGGCGCCTTCGACGCAAGCCATGAGCTCGGACGCCTGTGCTTGGGTGCAGTGGGCGATGCCGGCTCGGTCGGTAATGTCCTCGCGCGGCAGGTCAAACACAATCGAGCCGTTATCGATGCAGATGACGCGGTCGGCAGTGCGATCGAGGTCGGATGTAATGTGGCTTGAGAGCAGCACGCTGTGCTGGCCGTCGGCGACAAAGGCAAGCAACTCGTCGAGCAGTTCCTCGCGCGCCATGGGATCGAGGCCCGCGGTGGCTTCGTCCAAAACGAGCAGCTTAGCATTGTGACTGAGTGCGCAGGCAAGCTGCAGCTTCATGCCCATGCCGCGGGAGAGGTCCTTGACCTTCGTCTTGGGATCGAGGCCAAATCGGTCGATGAATCCGGCGAACGTTTCGCAGCTCCACGTGGGGTATGCCGGGCCTACGAGCCTCTCGACCTGGCCCACCTTGAGCGTGGAGGGGAAGGGACACGTGTCCAGGACAAGCCCGATGCGGGAGCGCAGGTGGCGCTGCGTCTCGTCGGGCGCGTTGGCGTCGCAGCGCTGTCCAAGCAGATGCACCTCGCCGGCATCGAGCTTTATAAGCCCAAGCGCGGCGCGAATGGTCGTCGTCTTGCCGGCGCCATTTGCGCCCACAAAGCCAACGATCTGGCCGGGCTCCACGGCGAGTGTGACCACTCGCAACGAAAAACGGTCGCTCACACGGCGTGAGATGCCTTTGAGTTCTAAAAGGTTTTGCATGGTATAGCCTTTCTTGCAGATGGCTACTGCATGGTTTCGGGGGCTACCAGGTCGAGCATCTCGTGCAGCTTGTCGCGCGTAACGCCCAGGGCTTCGGCTTGGCTCGCCGCTTTCGCAAGCAGTTCTTCGATATGGCAGAGCTGGTTTTCGCGCAAGAGCTCCTGGTTGCCCTCGGCGACAAAACAGCCCTTGCCCTGCACGGTGCAGATGAAGCCGAGTTGCTCCAGGTCGGCGTAGGCGCGCTTGGTGGTGATGACACTCACGCCAAGATCGCTCGCGAGTGCACGGATACTGGGGAGTTTGGCTCCCGCCGCGAGCGTGCCCGAAAGGATCTGAGCTTTGACTTGCGAGGCTATTTGCTCGTAGATGGGCTTGTCGCTCGAATTGGATAGGATAATGTCCACAGCGGCTCCTTAGCTGTTGGGCTACACGTGTATATAACCGGTAAGCACAGTATATATACACTATGCACAGTTATGCAAGAAGAAATGTAGGCTCGCCTGTCTCTTCGTTCGTTTGTCTCGATCTGTAACATCTGGAGCCGATTTTGGTGTCTACCTGTTACAGATTGAGACAGTCCCGACCTTCCTGCTCGTTCATCTCAATCTGTAACACTAAGGCCCGTTTTTGGTGGCTAGATGTTACAGATTGAGACATTGGTCGCCCGCCTGCGCGTTTATCTCGATCTGTAACAGGTAGAGGCTCAAAACCCGTCTATCTGTTACAGATTGAGACGAGATTGAGACGGTGTCGATCTTCCCAGCCGTTTATCTAGATCTGTAACATCTGGAGCCGATTTTGGCGGCTAGATGTTACAGATCGAGACAATCCTTGAGGCGGCTGCCCGGTGCACAGCGAGCTCGGCTAATGAATTTGTCCTGATAGGTGCCCTATGGCGGGATTTGGCGGCTACAATAATGCGGTTACAACGACGTAATGCACTCAATGCAAGAAAGGATCCGCATGGCAAGCCTGTCGGATGAAATCTCGTCGCGCCGCACATTCGCGATCATCAGCCACCCGGACGCCGGTAAGACCACGCTTACCGAGAAGCTGCTGCTCTATACCGGCAGCATCCAGACCGCCGGCTCGGTCAAGGGCAAGAGCTCGGCTAAGCACGCCGTCTCGGACTGGATGGACATCGAGAAGGAGCGCGGCATTTCCGTTACCTCCTCGGTGCTGCAGTTCACCTATAATGGCGCCTGCGTCAACATCCTCGATACCCCCGGCCACCAGGACTTCTCGGAGGATACCTACCGTACCCTTATGGCCGCCGACGCCGCAGTCATGGTCATCGACGGCGCCAAGGGCGTCGAGGCCCAGACCAAAAAGCTCTTTAAGGTCTGTACGCTGCGTCACATTCCCATCTTCACCTTTGTGAATAAGCTCGACCACGAGGCTCGCGATCCGTTTGAGCTCATGGAAGAGATCGAGAACGTCCTGGGTATCAATACGTATCCCATGAACTGGCCGATCGGCAGCGGCCGCAACTTCCGCGGCGTGTTCGACCGTCAGACCCGTCGCGTCATTGCCTTTGAGGGCGACGGCCACGCCAACGCCACCAAGAAGGTCGCCGAGGTCGAGGCCGAGCTGGGCGATCCTTCCATGGACGAGCTTATTGGCGAAGAGAACCATAAGAACCTGATGGACGACATCGAGCTGCTCGATGGCGCCGGCGACGAGCTCGACTTGGATGCCGTGGCCTGCGGCAAGCTGAGCCCGGCGTTCTTTGGCTCGGCGCTCACCAACTTTGGCGTGGAGCCCTTCCTCAAGGAGTTCCTGCGTCTGGCCCCGACGCCGCGCGCCTATACCGATACGCTCACCAGCGAACCGGTCGATCCCTGCCGCGATGACTTTAGCGGCTTTGTGTTTAAGATCCAGGCCAATATGGACAAGAACCACCGCGACCGCATCGCCTTTGTGCGCATTTGCTCGGGCAAGTTCGAGCGTGGCATGGACGCCTTCCACGTGCAGGGCAACCGCAAGCTCAAGCTTGCCACGGGCACGTCGATGATGGCCGATGACCGCGCCATCGTGGACGAGGCGTACGCGGGCGATATCGTGGGCCTGTTCGATCCGGGTATCTTTAGCATCGGTGACACCGTGTGCTCCGGCAAGCGCCACGTGCAGTATCCGCAGATCCCGACGTTTGCCCCCGAGATGTTCGCTCGCATTACGCAGGTCGACACGCTCAAGCGCAAGCAGTTTGTGAAGGGCATGGAGGAGCTTGCCCAGGAGGGCGCCATCCAGATCTTCCGCGAGCTGGGTGCCGGCATGGAGAGCGTCATCGTGGGCGTGGTCGGTGTGCTGCAGTTTGAGGTACTCGAGCGCCGCCTCAAGGCCGAGTATCGTGTTGAGGTCCGTCGCCAGCCGCTGCCCTATACGGACATCCGCTGGATTCAGAACGACCCCGATACCATTGATATCCCGGGCCTTTCGCTCACGCGTGACACGCTGCGCGTCGAGGACATGCGCGGCGGTAAGCTGCTGCTGTTCACGAGCCCGTGGAACGTGGATTGGGCAACCGATCACAACCCCGATCTTATCCTGTCGGAGTTTGGCAACGTAGCCTTTTAATGCATCGGCGCGGTGGCCCTGTGGGGCTGCCGCGCCGTTTGCTTGCCTGATGCCGTGTGAGCGGCTATTATACCCATCGTCGTCTCAAGCCCGTGACGTCCGAGCAGTTCGGGTCCGATATCCTGCTCGTTAAACCTAAAACCAAAGGAGTACATAATGATCAAGAAGGTCATGGAGGACTACAAGGTCCTGTTGCGGAGCATTCCCGCGGCAACGGTTTCGCTGTTTTTCGTGAGTGTCATCATGATGAACCTGCTGGCCAACAAAGAGCTTATCAGCCTGCCGTATCTGGCACTCGATTGCGGCTTTGTGGTGAGCTGGGTTTCGTTTTTGTGCCAGGACATGATCTGCAAGCGCTTTGGCGCCAAGGCATCCATCAAAATCTCTGTCCTCGCGCTGCTGGTCAACCTGGCCGTGAGCCTGTGCTTTTGGGCGTGCTCGCTCACGCCCGGCATGTGGGGCGCTTACTACGACACGGGCATGATCGAGGTCAACACTGCCCTTAACGCCACCATTGGCGGCACCTGGTACGTGGTGCTGGGCTCTTCGCTGGCAATGCTCGTTTCTGCCGTGGTTAATTCCACGCTCAACCAGTCGCTCGGCCGTATGCTCAAAAAGAATAACTTTGCGAGCTTTGCCTTCCGCTCCTATGTGTCCACGGGTGTTGGCCAGTTTATCGACAACTTGGTCTTTGCCATTGTGGTGAGCCACACGTTCTTTGGTTGGACCTGGGTGCAGGTCCTTATGTGCTCGCTGACCGGCGCTGTTGCCGAGCTGCTGTGCGAGGTCTTTCTGAGCCCCGTGGGCTACAAGGTCGTGCGTGGCTGGGAGCGTGAGAATGTGGGCGCCGAGTACCTCGAGCGCCACGCAACCGCCTAAGGGGCAAGTATGCGGGTTTTGATCACGGGCGCTTCGGGCGGTATCGGAGCCGCGTGCGTGCAGCGCTTTTTGGACGAGGGCCACGAGGTCGTGGGCTTTGACCTGCTGCCGACGGCGGTCGAGCACGAGCGCTACCGCCATCTGATCGTTGATGTACGCGAGCCTAACTCGTTTCCAGGCGACCTTGAGCCTCAGGTAATCGTGAACGTTGCCGGTGTACAGGATTCGGCCGATGACATTGCCGCCAACCTGCGTGGCACCATCAACGTGACCGAGCGCTACGCCTTTGTGGGAGAGGGGCTTGCCGCCAAGCCAGCGCCTGCTATCCAATCCGTGGTCAATGTGGGGTCGGCGAGCGGACATACGGGATCGGAGTTTCCCGCCTATGCTGCCAGCAAGGGTGGCGTTATTGCCTACACCAAGAACCTTGCAAACCGCCTGGCGCCGCAGGCCATCGCCAACAGCGTGGACCCGGGCGGCGTTATCACGCCGCTCAACCGTTGCGTGATGGAAGACGAACACCTGTGGAACCAGATTATGGAGCTCACGCCGCTTAAACGCTGGGCCACCGCCCAAGAGATCGCCGAGTGGATCTACTTTGTGGGCGTGACTAACCGGTTTATGACCGGGCAGAGCCTGTTGATCGATGGCGGCGAGGCCGGCCGCACGCAATTTATTTGGCCCGAATAGGAAACGCGCCCGATGGAAAGCTGTCGGGCGCGTTTTTGATGTATCGATTTTTAGCCGATGCAAGTCCAGTTGACGGGGGTCGAGCCGTGCTGTTCGAGTAGCCGATTGGCGGCAGAGAAGGGGCGCGACCCCATAAAAGCGGGGAGTTCTGCCGTGGCACGGTTGGCCGAAAGCGGCGAGGGGTGCGTAGAGGCCAGACAGAACTTGCCGGTTGCCTTGCCCGCGCCGGTAGCGGCGAGCTTGCCTTCGACCATCTGCTGGGCAAAGCGGCCCCATGCCAAAAAGACTACCGGCTGGGGCAGCTGACAGCAGCGTTCGATAACGTAGTCGGTGAGCGTGCTCCAGCCCAGTTTGGCGTGCGAGTTCGCGGCATGCTCGCGCACGGTGAGCGTAGTGTTGAGGAGCAGGACGCCCTGTTGTGCCCATGGGGTTAGGTCTCCCGTGGCGGGAATGGGACAACCCAGATCGGCTTTGAGTTCCTTATAGATGTTGCGCAGGCTCGGCGGCAACTTGGTTTGCGTCGCAGGTACCGAGAACGACAGACCCATGGCCTGGTTGGGTCCGTGATAGGGGTCTTGGCCCAAGATGACAGCCTTGACCTGGTCGGCCGGCGTGTAGGCGAGGGCATTGAGGATGTCGTCTTGTGCCGGGTAGATGGTCTGCTCGGCACGCAGAAGGGCGATGCGCTCGAGCAGCTGGTTCGTAGTGTCACGTACCGACTGCGGCGCACCGCCCAACCAAGTTGCTATGTTGCGGTCGCGGGTTGCGGTGTCCATGGGGCTCCTTTATGGCAGATGCTCTGTTGGCATCTATTGTAAAGGCGCACCGGCTGCCTTTATGCCACGGCTGTATGAAGAGTGGGGCCTACGAGATGTGCTCGGGCACTCCTGCCATACGAGCGTGTCCGTGTGCGCGAAGGCGCGGAAGCTCGACGGTTGCCACCATGACGCCGGTGAGGATGAGGGCGGCGCCAAAGAAGGCGATGGGGCTCAGGACCTCGCCGACCAGGAAGAACGAGAAGACGGCGGAGCAGACCGGCTCGAGCGAGAAGGCGAAGCCGGTGGTCTCGGCAGGTACGTGGGGCTGCACGAGCGTCTGGGTGATAAAGCCGTAGGCAGAGCAGATGAGTGCGAGCGCAACGACAACGACGATCTCGTTCGGCGTGCTGGGAAGCGTGAAGCCGCCAAAGGTGTACGCGGCGATGCCCGAGAACAAGCCACCGAAGCCCAGCTGCCAAACGCCCAGAGCCAGCGGATCGACTTCTTCGACAAAGCGCTTGGCTACGATAATGTGGCCGGCATAGATAAAGGCCGAGAGCAGCATGACCATCGCGCCGGGGTTCAGGCTGGTAAAGTCGGCGCCCGAGAGCAGCAGCATGCCGCAGGTGACGATGGCGGTGCCGACGAGCACTTTGCGCTCGGGGGCGCGGCGCAGCAGGGCGGCGTTGGCAAACGGCACGATCACGACCGTCAGGCTCTGCAAAAAGCCGGCAGTGGAGGCAGAGGTGAGGCTGGAGCCCAGGCACATGCAGGTGAGCTCGGTTGCCATGATGGCGCCGATGATGGCGGCACGGACCATAAGGTCGCGGTTGATGCGGAAAGCGCGCTTGTGGAAGAGCAACAGGCAGGCCACAAAGGCGATGATGCAGCGCAACGCAACGATGCTCGTGGCGTTCATGCTGTCCATGCCGATCTTCATGAGGGGGTACGAAAAGCCCCATGCGACGGGAACGGAAAATGAGAGCGCGATTGCTTTTTTGCGATCCATGGGACTCCTTTTGTTACAGAACGGTTTCGTAAAAAGGATTCTGCTCCCAGATGTGGATGTAGTAAAGCGAATGTATTTTAAGTATGATTAAGAAATACTAATGTAAGCAGAAAAGGCCCTGGCAAAACGTTTTACGGCTACATCGATGTGGAGGCACGATGGCATCGCGGTATCAGATTGTATGTATGGTGGTCGATTGCGGCAGCCTGAAACGTGCCGCCGACGAGCTGGGCTATACGCAAAGCGCGGTGAGCCAGGCCGTCAAGGCGCTCGAGCGCGAGCTGGGCACCACGATTATCGAGCGTGGCAAGCAGGGCGTCTCGCTTACGCGCGACGGCAAACAGTATCTGCCGTATCTGCGCCAGATCGTTACGGCCGAGGCCGAGCTTGAGGGCAAGCGCCAGGAGTTGCTGGGGCTTTCGTCGACCGACATTCGCATTGCGACGTTTACCAACGTGAGTCGTACTGTGTTGCCGCGAGTGATCCGCGACTTTGGGGCCCTGCATCCGGGCGTGCGCTTTACCCTCAAGCAGGGCGATTACACGAGCAATGCCCAGTGGGTGCACGATGGCGTGGTCGACTTTTGCTTTACAGCGCGTGGATTTACCGAGGGGCTCGAGAAACGCGTGGTCTATCACGACGAGCTGGTGGCGCTGTTGCCAGCCGTCCATCCACTGGCGGCAAAGGAAAAGGTGACGCTTGCCGACCTGGCGTCCGAACCGTTTGTGCTGCTGGATGAGGGCGAACAGAGCCTGGTGCTCGATGCATTCGCGGCGCATGGGCTGTCGCCGCACGTGACGAGCGAGGTGACCGACGACTACACCATCATGGCGATGGTGGAGGAGGGCCTAGGCGTGAGCATGCTGTATCGCCGTACCGTCGAGGGCATGCAGGCCGATATTCGCGTACGTCCCATCGTGCATGCCCCCTCGCGCGACGTAGTGGCGGCCTGGCGCAGCTGGGACACCAT
Source organism: Collinsella sp. AM36-4AA (assembly GCF_003467795.1). Classification (NCBI taxonomy): domain Bacteria; kingdom Bacillati; phylum Actinomycetota; class Coriobacteriia; order Coriobacteriales; family Coriobacteriaceae; genus Collinsella; species Collinsella sp. AM36-4AA. The sequence continues at coordinate 1,573 of NZ_QSHS01000036.1, read as the reverse complement.
GCCTATCGCCACGAGGCGCTTTATCGACTATATGAGCTCGCATATTGTCAATTAATGACTGGCGTGACGTTGCGCGTGGTGATTAGCGGGCTGTCGCTTTGGCTTGTGCTAGACGGTAGGTGCGTGCCGGGTGGCAGAGCAATACCGCCACGACCATAAAGAACGCCGTGGTGCCCAGGCTGATGGGGTAGACCATCATGATGTTCGCAAAGGTGCGGAAGTTCGGGAACACGCAGAAGACCCAATAGAAGCGAATACCGCAGACGCAGATCATGGTGATGAGGGCGGGCATGAGCGAGATGCCAAAGCCGCGCAGGTAACCGGACATGTTTTCGTAGAACATGCTAAAGGCGTATGCCGGGAAGATCGAGCACACGCGGATATAGCCGATCGAGACGATGTTGGGATCGCTGTTAAAGAGCGCCAGGATCTCGCGCCCCAGACCGACGATGATGACGATGGTGGTGAGCGCGACGATGCCGCCTTCGACCAGGCAGACCTTGAGCGTCTTGGTGCAGCGGTCGATCTGGCGAGCGCCGTGGTTTTGTCCCACAAAGGTGGTGCAGGCCTGGCTAAAGCTGTTGAGTAGGTTGTAGCACACATACTCCAGGCTCATAGCGGCGCTGGATGCCGCCATGACCTCGGTACCCAGGCTGTTGATGGCGGACTGGATGATGATGTTGGCGACGGCAAAGACGGCGCTTTGGATGCCGGCGGGCAGGCCGATCTTGACGATGCGCTTGAGGGCGACGGGGTCTAAGCCTAAGTCGCGTGGGGTGACGCGGACGACGGAGTCGGTCTTGAGCAGGCGGATAAAGAGCGTAGCGGCGCTGACGGTGTAGGCGATGGCGGTGGCGATGGCGACGCCCGCGACGCCCCAGTGGAGTATGGGGACAAAGATGAGGTCCAGGCCAATGTTGAGGACGGTGGACACGGCAAGCGCCTGCAGCGGCATACGGGTGATGCCGACGGAACGGAAGATCGCGGCCTCAAAGTTGTAGAGCAAGATCGAAGGCATGCTGAGCAAAAAGACGCGCAGGTAGAGCGAGGCGAGCGGCATGGTTTCGGCGGGGACGTTGAGCGCGGCGAGCATGGGTTCGGCAAAGATCTCGCCCAGCGCGATGACGACAAAGCCCACGAGTGCCATAAGAATCGAGGTATGGACGGCGCGTTTGACCATGTTCTGATCGTTGCGGCCGATAGCGTTGGCGATGACCACGTTGGAGCCAAGCGACAGGCCAATAAACAGGTTGAGCATAAGACTGGTAAGCGGAACGTTGGAGCCGACCGCCGCCATGGCGAGGGTTCCCTGGTCGCCCGAGAAATTACCGATGATGACCGTGGCGATGAGGTTCGACAGCTGCTCTAAGATGCTCGTGGCGGCCACGGGGAAGGCGAACAGGGGAATATTGCGCCACAGCGAGCCGGTGGTCATGTCAATGTGCTTAGATGCGGTGTCTGCCATACGCTCTCAATCTCTAATATGCGATTCGCTAGTTATTTGCGCAGACGATAATACTCCTAATGCATCCAGTCGGCACTTAGGGACGTTCCTTTTAATATGAGCAGGACA
>NZ_QSHS01000035.1:0-20542 GCF_003467795.1 Collinsella sp. AM36-4AA | reverse complement strand
TCTGTTGCAATGAAGATGAGAATCAAGGATTAAAAAAATCGTTTTATGGTTGTTCAAATTATCCTGAATGTAAGTTTACTTTAGCTGAACATTTTAGAAAGAAAAAACTAACCAAAACGAATGTAAAAGAATTACTGGAGGGAAAAGAAACCCTGGTAAAAGGAATCAAAAACAAAGAGAAAAAGCCCTACAATGCCGTTGTAAAAATTGGGGAAAAGGGATATATTGATTTTATCTCTTTTTCAAAATAAACATTTTTTTCAAAGGATTGCTTAGTCCTAAATAACATGCACTTTCGCTGGAGGGTCGCTGTTTGGCGGCCCTCTTTTTTGCACAGGCGCAGTGGGATGGTAATATCGTTACGTTTGAACTGTTTCGATGTGAAACCGAGGAGATTCCCTCTATGAGTGCTGACTACCCGTCAATGACTACGGCCGAGATTCGCTCTAAGTTCCTCAACTTCTTTGAGGAGCGCGGTCTTAAGCTCTATCCTTCTTCGTCCCTCGTTCCCGACGATCCTTCGCTGCTGCTCGCCAACGCCGGCATGAACCAGTTTAAGGAGTACTACCAGGGTAAGAAGACCATGAAGGAGATCGGCGCGATCTCCTGTCAGAAGTGCGTTCGCACCAACGACATCGACTGCATTGGCGAGGACGGCCGTCATCTGTCCTTCTTTGAGATGCTCGGCGACTTTTCCTTTGGCGGCGTCTCCAAGCAGCAGGCCTGCACTTGGGCCTTTGAGCTCATCACCAAGGAGTTCATGCTGCCGCTCGACCGCCTGTACTTCACCGTCTTTACCGAGGACGACGAGACCCATGACGTGTGGCGCTCCCTGGGCGTTGACGAGGATCACATCTCGCGTCTGGGCGAGGACGATAACTTCTGGGCCGCTGGCCCCACCGGTCCCTGCGGTCCGTGCTCCGAGATCTACTTTGACATGGGCGAAGAGGTCGGTTGCGGCAGCCCCGACTGCAAGCCCGGCTGCGACTGCGACCGCTTCCTTGAGTTCTGGAACCTCGTGTTTACCCAGTACGACCGCCAGGAGGACGGCTCCATGCCGGAGCTGCCGCACCGCAACCTCGATACGGGTATGGGTCTGGAGCGCATGGCCGCTATCATGCAGCACAAGACCGCTAACTACGACGGTGATCTGATGCAGCACCTCATCAAGCTCGGTGAGGAGATCAGCGGCAAGACCTATGACGCCGACGATTACTCCGGCGCCAGTCGCTCCCTGCGCATCATCGCCGACCACTCCCGTGCCATCGACTTTATGATCTCGGATGGCATCCTTCCCGGTAACGAGGGACGCGAGTACGTTTTGCGCCGTCTGCTCCGTCGTGCCGTGTTCCACGGCCGCCTACTGGGCATCGAGGGCGCCTTCCTGACCAAGTTCATCGACGAGGTCAACGCTCAGATGGGCGAGGCCTATCCCGAGCTGCTCAAGAACGTCGCGCTCGTTAAGGGCATCGTCGCCTCCGAGGAGGAGCGTTTCTCCACGACGCTCGACAACGGCCGCGTTTACCTGGACGAGGCCCTGGCCGCGCTCGCCGACGGCGCCGTTCTTCCGGGCGACGTTGCCTTTAAGCTTCACGACACCTTTGGTTTTCCCATTGACCTGACTGTCGAGATTGCCGGCGCTGCCGGTCACGACGTCGATATGGATGGCTTTACCGCTTGCATGGAGGACCAGAAGGCCCGCGCCCGCGCCAACGCCAAGGGCGATGCCTGGGGCAGCTTCAACGACGTTTGGGTCGAGCTTTCCGACAAGGTCGCCGCGACGGAGTTCGACGGCTATGACAACGACGTTATCGATGGCGCCAAGGTTGTCGCCCTCGTTCGCAATGGCGAGTCCGTCGAGTCCGTTGACGCCGGCGAGGACGTCGAGGTCGTGCTTGACCGCACCCCGTTCTACGCCGAGATGGGTGGCCAGCAGGGCGATGCTGGCAAGCTTGTCGACGAGGGCGTTGTTCTGACCGTTTCCGATACCAAGAACCACAATGGCCTGTATGCCCATGTCGCGCACGTTGCCGAGGGCACACTGACCGTCGGTGCCACCCTGACCGCGGCGCTCGATGCCGAGCGCCGTGGTTTCCTGCGCCGCAACCATACCGCCACCCACCTGCTCGACGCCGCGCTTAAGCAGGTCCTGGGCGAGCATGTCTCCCAGGCCGGATCGCTGGTGACGCCCGAGCACCTGCGCTTTGACTTCACGCACTTCGAGGCCCTGTCCTCCGAGCAACTCAAGGCTGTCGAGGATCTGGTCAACCAGCAGATCTTCGCTTCCAAGCCGGTCGTGACCCGCGTCATGGGCATTGACGAGGCCAAGGCTGCCGGCGCTGTCGCCCTGTTTGGCGAGAAGTATGGCGACGTTGTCCGCGTCGTCTCGGTGGGCGCCGAGGACCATCCGTTCTCCCGTGAGCTCTGCGGTGGCACCCATGCCGCCAACACCGCCGAGATCGGCCTGTTCAAGATCATTTCCGAGTCCTCTACGGGCTCCAACGTCCGCCGTATTGAGGCCGTGACCTCTAAGGGTGCTCTCGACTATATGGCCGACCGTCTGGCGCTCGTCGACGCCGCCGCTACTGCGCTCAAGTGCCGCGTGGATGAGGTTCCCGCCCGCGTGGAGAACCTGCAGGCCGAGCTGCGCGAGACTTCCAACAAGCTCAAAAAGGCTCTGACCGGTGGTTCCTCCGACGCCATTTCCAGCGCCATCGAGGGTGCTGTCGAGCTCGGTGGCTACAAGCTCGTCGTTGCTGAGCTCCAGGGCCTTGAGGCTGCCGACCTGCGCAACGTATGGGATACCGTGCACCAGAAGGTCGCCGGCCCTGTCGCTTGTGTCGTCGCCAGCGTGACTGAGAAGGGCACTCCGGCCCTGCTCGCTGCCGGCTCCGATGACGCCGTGAAGGCCGGGTTCCACGCCGGCAATGTGATCAAGCAGATCGCGGGTCTGGTCGACGGTCGCGGTGGTGGCCGTCCCAACATGGCCCAGGCCGGTGGCAAGAATGCTGCCGGCATCGCCGATGCCCTCGCGGCTGCCAAGACCGCGCTCGGCGCCTAAGAATCTAAGAAGTCACTGTGGTCGCGCTTGCGCTGGACATAGGGGAGACTAGGATCGGCATCGCCGTCTCGAGCCGTGATGGCATGATGGCGATGCCCGTCAAGGTGCTCCCGGCCGCCGAGGTCACCGGTATGGCCAAGACGTTCCGCTACCTGGTCGAGGACTATGAGCCCGACATCCTGGTAAGCGGACGCCCCTTGACCATGGCCGGTGAGCCCGGCCCCCAGGCCGAGCGCGTTGCCGCCGTGGCGCAAAAGATTGCCGACGAGCTCGATCTTCCGCTGGAGTTTGAGGACGAACGTCTGTCTTCTCAAGAGGCCAAGCGTATCCTGCGCGAGCAGGGCCTCAACGAAAAGCAGATGAGGGGCAAGATCGACATGATTGCCGCCAGCCTTTTTTTGCAGACGTGGCTCGATCGTAAAAACGAGGAGGTTTCGCATGCCTAGTGCTTCCGATCCGCGCCAGCCGAATCGTACACGTCGGCCGGCGTCGCGCCCTGCCCAGCCTAGCCAGCGTCCGGCACAGCCGACGCAGCGCGCAGCTCAGCCTGCCGCGCGCCCGGTGCAGTCCTTCTCTCGTTCGGCCCAACCTGTTCAACGGACGGGTCAGCAGCCTTCTGCTCGTTCGGTTCAGCATCCGGCTTCTCACGCGGCTCAGCAGCCCACTGCTCGTACGGCCCAGCCTGCAGGCGGTACCCGCTTTAAACAGCAGGCACCTACCCAGCGAACGCAGGCCCCCCAATCGCATTCGCATCACGCTCGCGGTTCGCATGGCGTTGCTCCTGCGACCCGCTCGAGCTACAACACGCACGCCCGCCGTGGTGCCCAGAAGAAAAGCTCCTCGGTGCCCATTATTATCGGTGGCGTCGTCGCCGTGCTTGCGCTTGTCGCGATCGTTTTCTTTGTCGTGCCAGCCGTCAAAGGCTTCTTTGCCGGTGAGGATGCGAAAGTCGTTGCAGGCCAGCAGGTTACTATCACGATTCCCGATGGTGCCTCGGGTGACAGCATCGCTTCGATTCTCTCCGAGAACCATATCGTCGAGAATCCCAAGGATTACTATGCGGCGGTGAAAAAGCTCAACGCCGATATGTCGCTTAAGCCTGGCACCTATTCGTTTACCACGCTCATGGATGCGACCAAGGTTGTTCAGCAGCTCATGGAAGGCCCCAACGCGGGCTCCAATGCGCTGACTATCCCTGAGGGCCTGACGGTCGATCAAGTCGCGGACCGTGTTGCCCAGGCCTACGACAGCATCTCTAGGGAAGACTTCCTCAACCAGGCCAAGGCCTCCAACTACGTGGACGACTATAGCTTCCTTAAGGGCGCCGCCAACGACTCGCTCGAGGGTTTCTTATTCCCCAAGACCTATTCGTTGGGCGATTCGCCGACGGCCGATGACGTGATTCGCGCCATGCTCGATCAGTTTAAGACCGAGTACAAGTCGCTCGACTTTGCGAGCTGCGAAGCCAAGATCAAGGAACGTTACGATGTGGAGATGTCCGACTACGACATCGTCAACTTGGCCTCTATCGTTGAGCGCGAGGGCCTCAACGCCGATCAACGTGCGCACGTGGCCTCGGTCTTCTACAACCGCCTTGCCGGCAAGCTCGACGGTTTGCGCTATCTTAACAGCGATGCGACCATGATGTATGTCACCGGTGGCGAGGTTACCGCCGACGACCTGCAGAGCGATAGTCCGTATAACACTTATAAGCACGAGGGTCTGCCACCCACGCCCATCTGCTCTCCGTCGCTCGAGGCACTCAAGGCCACACTTGAGCCGACCGACTCCGATGACCTGTATTTCTACATTACGCAGGACGAGGAGTACTTCTCGCAAACCTACGAAGAGCATCAACAGTCTTGGAATTAGCATGAGGATTTTTAGCCCCAAACGATACGTTGCCTCGGTCGATCGCATCGACCTTAATACCCTGTGGGCCGACGGCAAACGCGCCATTCTGCTCGATCGCGATAACACCCTGGTGCCGCGCGACACCGAGCAGGTTCCCGCCGCGGTTTCCGCCTGGCTCGATGCCGCCCGCGCCAAAGGCTTTAAGCTGTGCATGGTGTCCAACAACTGGCATCGCGACCAGGTCATGAGCTCTGCACGCGAGCTGGGACTCGAGGCCATCAGCCACGCCATGAAGCCGGCGCCGTTTGCCCTGAAGGCGGGTCTTAAGCGTCTGGGCGCCACGGCCGACGAGGCCGTGCTGATCGGCGATCAGCTTTACACGGACGTGTGGAGCGGTAACTTTGCAGGCGTTGACACTATTCTGGTCAAGCCGCAGGCAACCCAGGACCTGTGGTACACGCAGATCTTCCGTATCTTTGAGCGCCGGGCCCTGCGCGACCTTCCCTGCGAGGAATAGGTTTCGCCATGTCTCAGCACATTAAACACGGCTGCGACCATATCTTCTTTATCGGCTTTTTGGGCGCGGGCAAGTCGACGCTTGCGCGCAACGTGGGCACTATGTTCAAGCGTCGATTCATCGATACCGATCGTTTGGTTGTGCGTCGATGCGGCAAGTCGGTGACCGAGATATTTGAGACTGAGGGCGAGGACCGTTTTCGCGAGCTCGAGACCTCGGCACTCCGTTCGCTTCAAAGCGAGCGCAGCCTGCTGGTATCGTGCGGGGGCGGCATCGTCGAGACACCGGTGAACATTGAACTGATGCACGAGATGGGTACATGCGTGTACCTCGAGGGCGATTTCGAGGACTCGTTGCGCCAGATTCGCCGTTCGGATACACGGCCCGATTTCCGTTCGCCCGAGCACGCTGCGCGCCTGTTTGAGCATCGCCGTCCGCTGTATCGCCAGGCCGCCGATATTACCCTTGATATTCGCAACAAGTCCTTCGAGGACGTTTCCTACCTTTGTGCCGAGATGCTTTTGGAGCGTGGACTGCTATGATTCGCCGTCAACTTATCAATTTCCAAAACCGCAGTGTCGATGTCCGCGTCGGATTGGGCGCGTTCGAGGAACTGCCGCGCATGTTTGCCTCGGCTGTGGGCAAGCCTAAGCGCGCGATGGTGGTTTGGAATGACGCCACATCCGAGCGTTTTGGCGAGGTTGTCGAGCATGCGCTGGTCGACGCCGGTTTTGCCGTGTCGCCGCTCGTCCTCGAGGTTTCGCCTGCCGGTGCTACGCTGGTCGATGCCGATACCGTCTTTGGCGCCCTGTCGGCTAACGGCATTACCTGCGACGATCTCGTTGTCGCTGTCGGCGACACGGCGACCTGCTCGGTCGTTTGCTGGTGTGCCAATCAGTGGTGCGGTCGCACCGAGTGCGCCTTGCTGCCGACGACGTTCGACGCCATGCTCACGGTCGCGACGACTATGAAGCCGCTCGTCGCCTCGTCGGCGAATGCGCTTCCCGCTATCGCGTTCCGTCCCGAGCCGGGCTTGGTCGTGTGTGACCTCGACCTTGTTCGTGAGGCGGGCCCCGAGGACCTTAAGCTCGGTTATGCGGTACTTGTTGGCACCATGCTTTCGAGCAGCAAGTCCCGCTGGAATCAGTTTACCGAGACCGTCCCCGAGATTCTCGCGGGCGAGGAGGTCGCGCTCGTCAATGCCGTTCAGTGGTCTCAGACTGCCCGTAAGGACGTACTGATGGCCACGAACCCGAGCGCCCGCCATGCGCTCGATTTTGGCAAGACGGGGGAGCGTACCCTGCGCGCCTGCTTGGGCGATGCCGCGTCGCAGGTCCCTGTCTACCAGCTGCTGTCCGAGGGCATGCGCTTTGAGGCACGCCTAGCGCATGATGCCTGCGACTTCGATATCGATTACGTCTTTGAGGTCGATGACTGCCTGGAGGACTTTGGTATCGAGGAGCTCGCCTTCGATCTGGAGCCTGCCGCATATATCGAGGAGTTCCGCAGGCAACAGTTTGTCCGCTCGAACCGTAGCATGTTGCCGCTGCCCGCGGCGCTCGGCGCCATTCGTCTAACGAGCGTTGAGGACGAGGTTCTCGACCGCCATGCTCACGCATACTTGGCTTCTCGCAAAGATCTTCTCTAGGATTTATTGACATCCATAGTCTTTCGTATCATGTTGAGGGGCGGGTTTCCAATCGGTTGCGAATCGCTCGCGATTCCGTAAGTTGATTGAGCCCGTCCCGTCTTTATGAAGACAACAAGAAAGGAATCTGCATGTCTGAGTTTGCTGCCGGTCCTGCCGGTCGTATTGAGCGTGTCCGTGCCCTGATGGTTGAGCGCGGTTACGACGCCATCGTGGTGCGCGACGAGGCCAACCTTCGTTGGCTCACGGGCGTGAAGGGCGTTTTCGACTACACCTTCGAGTTCCCGCACGCCGCGTTTATTACGGCTGACCAGTGCCTGTTCCACACCGACTCGCGCTACCTCAACAGCTTTGAGGAGAACACGCCCGCCGGCAGCCCCTGGGTCTACGACATGGACGAGGGCACCATCCCCGGTTGGGTCGCCGGCAAGATCGCGGCCAACAAGTGCCGCGTCTGCGCTGTCGAGGACGACATGCAGATCAACTTCTACCAGGGTATCCAGCGTGGCCTGGAGGATCGTTCCGTCGCCTGCATGCTGCCGCTGATGCATGACGACATCCGCAAGATGCGCGCCATCAAGGACGCCGAGGAGATCGAGCTCATGCGCCATGCGCAGTCGATTACCGACGCCGCCTTCCAGCACATGCTCGGCTTTATTAAGCCCGGCATGACCGAGAAGCAGGTTCGCAACGAGCTCGAGAACTTTATGTTCGCCAACGGCGCCGACAGCCTGGCCTTCGGCTCCATCGTGGCGAGCGGCCCCAACACCGCCAACCCGCATGCCGTCCCGAGCGACCGCGTGATCGAGAAGGGCGACTTCGTTCTCATGGATTATGGCGCGGGCTACTGCGACTATCGCTCCGATATGACGCGTACCGTCGTGATGGGCGAGCCCACGCCCGAGCAGCTCGACCTGTACGCGCTCGTGCGCCGTACGCACGAGGAGTGCGTCGCCGCCATCCATCCGGGTGTCGAGGGCAACGACATTTTCAAGCTTTCCAAGAAGATCATTGGCGATGCCGGCTATGGTGATTACTACAACCATGGTCTGGGCCACGGCGTGGGCATTGACATCCACGAGCTGCCCAACTTCAACCGCAGCAAGAATATCATCGAGGTCGGCTCGGTTATCACCATGGAGCCCGGCGTGTACCTGCCCGGTGTGGGCGGCGTGCGCCTGGAGGACTACGGCGTGGTCACCGAGAACGGCTACGAGCCCTTCACCAAGACATCGCATGACCTTCACGTTATCGACTGCTAGCCCACTTCGATAGATTTTTGGGCGGGGCGTTCGGAGCAATTCGGGCGCCCCGCGTTCTCTTTTTATGCGCTCGCTGCAGGCGCCGTCTGCAAGTGTATAATTTCGGTCGTATGTAATTTGGACGCTTGTGCGTTCTGCCCATAAGAAGAAAGGTCGCTATGCCTACCATTTCTACCGCCGACTTCAAGAACGGCCTCGGTCTCCGTATTAAGGACAAGGTTTATACCATCGTCGAGTTCCAGCACGTCAAGCCGGGCAAGGGCGGCGCGTTTGTGCGCTACAAGACCCGCGACATCAAGAGCGGCCGCGTCGTCGAGAACACCTGCAACGCCGGTACCAAGTTCGAGAGCGTCATGCTCACCACCCGTGAGTTCCAGTATCTCTACAACGATGGCACCGACTACATCTTCATGGACAACGAGTCCTATGAGCAGGTTCCCGTTCCCGAGGACATGGTGGGCGAGAACTCCAAGTGGCTGCGCGAGAACGACATCTGCCAACTGCTCTTCGCCGACGACGAGCTCATGGGCGTGACCCCGCCGATGTTCATCGAGACCACCATCGTCCAGACCGACCCGGGCTTTAAGGGCGACACCGTCCAGGGTTCCACCAAGCCGGCCACGATCGACACCGGCGCTGTCATCCAGGTCCCCATGTACCTCAACGAGGGCGAGGTCATCAAGGTTGACACCCGCGACGGCAAGTTCGTCTCCCGCGTCTAGCAACCAACTCTTCTAGGAGGACTCATGCCCCAGGAAATCAAGATTGACGGCATCGGCATTTCGCCCGATGTTCTGACCGCCATCGTCTCGCGCGCCGTGTCGGATGTCGAGGGCATCGCCTCCGTTGGCGTCAAGGACCTTGCCACCAACCTTGTCTCCATGATGCTCTCGTCCAAGGCCCCGGCTTCCGAGCCGGCGGTCGAGGCCGAGGTCATCGGCGACAAGCTCGCACTCACCGTGCGTGTCGTGGTGTTCTTTGGCTATCCGTTCAAGAAACTCGCCGAGGCCGTTCGCGCCGCCGTGGTCGCCGCCATCGATGCCCAGGTGGGCGTTGAGGTCGAGCGCGTTGACGTTTGCATCGACGGCCTCGTTTTCCCCAAGGAGTAACCTTTGAGCCTTAAGGTTTATCGCGGGCGCACGCTTGCCCGCAGTCAGGCGCTGCAGCTGCTGTTCCAGGCCGAGGCCACGGACAGCCCGCTCGAGCGCGTCCTCGAGGGCGATTTCCTGATCTCGAAGGGTCCCCTCGACCCCTATGCGCTGGAGCTGTGCCGCGGTGCCTACGAGCATATCGACCGCATCGACTGCGCTCTGCGCTCCGTTGCCAAGAACTGGGATCTTATGCGCATGCCCGGCGCCGACCGCAACCTGCTGCGTATCGCCGTCTATGAGATGCGTTTCCTCACCGACGAGGAGGTCTCGGACGCCATCGTGATCAACGAGGCCGTCGAGCTTGCCAAGGCCTATGGCACCGACCAGTCCGCGTCGTTCGTCAACGGCGTGCTGGGCAAGATCGCCCGCAGCGAGGAGCTGCCGGGCGAGGACCTGTACCAGGAGCTGCTGGCCGAGGATCGCGCTCGCGAGGAGGCCCAGGCTGCCGAGGCTGCCGCTAAAGTTGCGGTTGCTCAGGCTGAGGCTGGTGTGCTGGCCGAGGATGTGGACGCTGCTGAGGCCGTCGAGGAGTAGTCATGCCAGAGGGTTCTGTCCGCAACTTTGACGAGATTTCGGACCGTCTGGACCAGATTATCGCTACCGTTCGCTCCAAGGATACCTCCTTGGAGCGTTCACTCGATCTGTTTGACGAAGCGATTGAGCTGGGCTCCCGCGCGGTCGATATGGTCGACAAGTTTGAGTTGACGCCGCGTGAGGCCGATAAGCTCGAGCAGGAATACGATGAGGATGCGGCAAACGAATCCCAGGATAGCTAGGCCGCATCTCCGGATACGAATGGTTGATGGCATTCATGAAACGCGTGCGTCTTGATGACGAACTGATTTCACAGGGCATCTGCGCCGATCGCGCGGATGCCCTTCGCACTCTTATGGCCGGCTTGGTCTCGAGTGGCGGCGAGCGCTTGACTTCGCCGGGCCTTAAGGTGACCCCGGGCCTGCCGCTGCACGTGAAGGGGCGTATTCCCTATGTCGGCCGTGGCGGGCTTAAGCTCGAAGGCGCGCTTGATGCGTTTGGCATCAATCCGACGGGACTTGCTTGTCTGGATGTGGGCTGCTCTACCGGCGGCTTTACCGATTGCCTGCTCAAGCGCGGAGCTGCGACCGTTGTCTCGGTGGACGTGGGTCGCGCCCAGTTCGATTGGTCGTTACGTCAGGACGATCGCGTGACGCTGCATGAGCGCACCAACGTGACGCAGCTGCCTGAGCTTGGCTATGCCGGTGCCATCGACCTGGCTGTATGTGATGTCTCGTTTACCAGCATCGCGAATATCATCGACGCCGTGCTGGCGTGCCTGAAGCCTTCGGGTTCGTTCTGCACGCTCGTAAAGCCGCAGTTTGAGGCACCGGCGTCGCTGGTGGGTGAGGGCGGCATTGTGACCGATCCCGCCGTGCGCCGCGATACACTCGTGGCGGCGGTTGAACTCTTTGCCGCCAAGGGCCTGTTCCCGGTCGATGTGTGCGTGTCACCCATTCATGGTGCCAAGGGCAATGTTGAGTTTTTCCTGTACGGCACGAGGGTTACCCCCGGTGAACGCACCGGCGATGAGCTGCAATCCCAGGTATCGGTTTTGAGCGAGAAAGCTGCAACGCTATGAAGGTCTTTCTGGTTCCCAATTACTACAAGCAAGGGGCGGTCGAGAGCGGCCTGATGCTCGAGCTTTGGCTTTCGCGCCAGGGCTATGAGGTGGCATGGGCTGCCGATCAGCGCTCCAAGATCCAAAGCGCGCCCGATGTTGACGATGCCGACCTGGTCATTACGCTCGGCGGTGACGGAACGCTGCTGCGCGCTGCCCGCATTCTCAACTATCGCGAGATCCCCATTTTGGGTCTTTCCTATGGTCATTTGGGCTTTTTGACGGCCGCGAGTCCCGAGGAGCGCGACATTTTGCAGGTTGTGAGCGATGCCCTGTCCGGCGAGCTCCACGTGAGCCGCCGCGCCACCATCGCCGCCGATATCGTTTCGGTGCGCGAAGACGGCACGAAGGATGTCGTGCGCACCTTCGCCCTCAACGACATGGCGCTTACCCGCGGTCCGCTGTCCGATATGGTCGAGTTCGACATCACGGTGTCGGGCCACCATATCGATCGACTGCGTGGCGACGGCGTGGTCGTGTCCACGGCGACTGGTTCTACGGGGTACGCGCTCAGTGCAGGTGGCCCCATCGTGAGCCCCTACTATACGGGTATGGTCTGCGTACCCATTGCGCCGCACACCATTCAGGCCCGTGCTTTTTTGACCTCGCCGAGTGATGTCGTTGAGATCTTTATGTCTGATGATCGCCCGAGCGTGCCGGCGATTGCCATCGACGGACAGTTTATTACCTGCGATGGCACGGTCGAGAGCGTGGCCGTGCGCCGCGGGCCCGGAGATGTTCTGCTGCTGGATTACGGCCCCGAGAGCTTCTATAACTCGGTGAGCCGCGTATTCTATGGAGTCCGTCATGATCGATGAGCTGCAGGTTTCTAACATTGCACTCATTCGCGAGGCGACGCTGGTGCCGAGTACGGGCCTAACGGTTTTGACCGGCGAGACTGGCGCCGGTAAGACCGCGCTGCTCTCGGCCCTCAAGCTTATTTTGGGCGAGCGCGCGGATTCGTCGACGGTGCGCGAGGGCGAGGCGCTGGCGAGCGTCGAGGCGCGCTTGTTCGACGGCCCGCACGACACGGAGGGCTTTACCGTGCAGCGCAGCCTTTCTGCCGAGGGTCGCAGCCGCGTCAAGATTGACGGCCGCATCGCCAGCGTGCGCGAGCTTTCCGAGCGCGTCGGCGTGATGATGGATCTGTGCGGCCAGCATGAACATCAGCGTCTGCTCGATCCGGCGCATCATGTTGCCATGGTTGATGCCTGGGCTGGTCGCTCTGCGCTCGAGGCGCTCGACCGTTACCGTGCCTGCTTCAAGGCGTCGCGTGCGGCTGCCAAGGAGGTCCGTCGCGTAGAGGTGGCGTCGCGTGCGCAGGGGAGTCGCGTCGAGGAGGCGCGCTTTGCCCTCGAGCGCATCGGCGAGGTCGACCCCAAGCCGGGCGAGTATGAGGAACTCGAGGAACTGCTGCCGCGCTCCGAACATGCCGAGGTTCTGGTTGCCACAGCTAACGATGCCCATACATCGCTTGTCGCCGAAGGGGGAGCGCTCGATGCCGTGAACAGCGCCGTGGCAAAGCTTTCCCGTATGGCTACCGTCGATCGCAAACTGGGCGACATTGCCGATGCGCTTTCGGATGCCTGTATCTCCCTTGAGGATAGCGCGAACGAGCTTCGTGCCTATCGCGATGGCGTCGCCTTCGACCCGCGCGAGCTCGCTCGCATGCGTGAGCGGTATTCCGACCTCAAGGGCCTGTTGCGTCAGTGGGGTCCCACCATGGACGATGTTTTTGCCATGCGCGATCGCTCGCAAGAGCTGCTGTCCTTGGTCGATGATGGCGATGAACAGATCAAAAAGGCGCGTGAATCACTTGGTGCTGCCGAGCGCGAGTTGTTTGCCGCTGCCAAGGCGCTTAAGCGCGCTCGCAATACGGCTGCCCCGCGCTTCTGCCACGAGGTTGGTCGTCAGATGGCACGCTTGGAGATGGGCGGCGCCGAGCTCGTTTGGGAGTCGCGTGATCTTCCGCGCGCCGAGTGGACGCCGGCGGGTCCTTCGAGCTACGAGCTTTTGTATCGCAGCGGTGCCGGCTTGACGCCGCGACCCCTGCGCCGCATTGCGTCGGGCGGCGAGCTCAGCCGCGTTATGCTCGCGAGCAAGGTGGTCTTGGGTAATGCTGACGGCGTCGATACACTGGTATTTGACGAGGTCGATGCCGGTGTCGGCGGCTCCACGGCTCGTGCTCTTGCTGGTGTGCTGGTCGATCTTGCCGCTACGCATCAAGTGATTGTCGTAACCCACTTGGCGCAAGTCGCCGTCATGGCCGATAAGCACTACGTGGTGAGTAAGGAACCCGGCGATGTTCCCCAGACGCATCTGGACGAGGTGACGGGAGACGCCCGTACCGCAGAGATCGCCCGAATGCTGAGCGGCGATCAGTCCGAGGCAAGCTTGGCCCACGCAAAGCAGATGCTCGAAGAAGCTCGAGGCTAAGTTGTATCAGCGGTGTTGGTGGGACAAAATAGACTGAAATTTTTGTCCCACTACGCGTTTTACTCAACGACCTTGTCCGGCTGGATGAGCTCCTCGTAGTAGCTGATATGTTCGCGAGCGTCTTCAATCTCGGGCAGCAGGAAGTTGTAGATAACTTCGATGATCATCGTGGCGCTGATCTTGGAGAACGCAAAGTCGCCCGTCGTCAGCAACGCCTCGTGGTTGACGGTATTAAAAGTATAGTCTGCCAGGCGTGCGAGCGGGGATTTGCTGTCGCTGCTGATGACGACTACGGTTGCACCGCAGTCGCGAGCAGCTTTTGCCATGCGATTCAGTCGGCGCGATTTGCCGGAGTTTGAGATGAGCACGATGACGTCGCCGGGGCGTAGCGTGAGCGCAAACCCGATCGAGGTCTCGCTGATGGTGCTCGCCATGCAGCGAAGGCCCAGCTGCGAAAACTTAAATGTCGCATCGAGCGCGACCGCGTTCGTATTGCCCACAGCCGCAAACTCAATAACCCCTGCATGCTTAAGGGCATGCACAACAGCCGCCAACGTATCGTGGTCGATCCCGTCGATGGTCGCATTAAGCTCGCTCACCTTGGCAGCCAGGATGTTCTTAAGGCTCTGCTCCATATTGTCGAGCGAGACTTCGTCAGTCAGGCCCTCGTTGCGCTGGCTTTCCAAATCCCTCGCCAACGAAAACTGAAAGCTGCGGAAGCTGCCAAAGCCAAGCTTGCGGCAGAAGCGCGAAACGGTCGCCTCGGACGTGGCTGCGGCGCGCGAGAGCTGAGCCGCCGTGAGGCGTGGCGCCTCGGACTGGTGCTCCAATATATAGTCGACAATGCGCTGCTCGGACTCGCTGTATCCCTGATGGGTACTAATGAGGGAAAGTGCGCTCTTGCTACTATCGGTCATGGATGGCTCCTGGTTGGCATGAAAATCGGAATCGTTTTGTAATGTCATAGTATAGGGGGATTTTCAATAACAAGATACACCTTGCCGTTTCAAGTGTTGATGGTAAACTTTCACCTACCGTTTACGGTTATGAAAGAACCTTTCACCGGAGAATTGCGCCTTGTCTCTTCTCACGCGGACGGTAGGTTGGTATCTTTCAGTTGTGGAAAAGCGCGCAAGGACGCGCGTGTAGGGGAGCGCCTGCGGGCGCAAAACTTAAAAAGGAGGGACACATGGCTAAGTTTGACATCATCGCCGCCACCGGTTGCCCGACCGGCATCGCGCACACCTTCATGGCGAAGGAGGCGCTGGAGAAGGCAGCTGCCGAGCGAGGTCTGACCATTAAGGTCGAGACCCATGGCCAGGTCGGTGTCGAGAACGAGCTCACCAAGAGCGAGATCGCCGGTGCCAAGGCCGTCGTCGTCGCAGCCGATAAGGATGTCCAGGCTGAGCGTTTCGCCGGCAAGCCCATGGTTTCCGTTGGTGTTTCCAAGGCCCTGTCCGTTGAGGCCGCCGGTAAGCTGATTGACCGCGCGCTCGCCGCCAAGGGCGACAACACGGTTGCAGCCGCTGCCGATGTCGAGGACGAGGTCGAGGAGAAGGAGTCTATCGGCCACGTCATCTACAAGCACCTTATGAACGGCGTCAGCCATATGCTGGTCTTCGTCGTCGCCGGTGGTGTCCTGACCGCCGTCTCGTTCCTGTGGGGCATTACGTCCTTCGATTCGACGGCGTCTGACTACAACAGCTTTGCTGCGATGCTGAAGATCATCGGCGGCATCGCCATGAACCTCATGGTTCCGGTGCTTTCCGCCTACATCGCCGAATCCATCGGCAAGCGACCGGCGCTCGTCCCCGGTTTTGTTGCCGGTATGATCGCCATCCAGGGCCTGCCTGTTAACGCCGAGACCGGCATGATCGACGCCGGTGGCGCCGGCGTGGGCTTCGGCTTCCTGGGCGGCATCGTCGGCGGCTTCCTCGCTGGCTATGTCATCCTGCTGCTCGAGAAGGTCTTTGCCGGTCTGCCCAAGAACCTGGACGGCCTCAAGGCCATCTTCCTGTACCCGCTGTTCTCGACGGCTATCGTCGGCCTGGTCATGCTCGGCATTTCCGGCCCCATGGCTGCCATCAACACCGCCATGATGGACTTCCTCAAGGGCCTGTCCGCCTCTGGCGCCGTTGTCCTGGGTCTTGCCATCGGCTGCATGTGCGCCTTTGACATGGGTGGCCCGGTCAACAAGGCTGCTTACGTCACCGGTACCGCCATGCTCACCGAGGCACTGGCTGCCGGCGTTGGCACCGATACCTACAATTTCGGCACCAACTTCATGGCTGCCGTCTCCGCAGCTTGCATCGTTCCGCCGCTGATCACCACCTTCGCCGTCGTTGTCGGTAAGAAGTACTTCAGCCAGGAGGATCACGACGCCGGTATCGTCAACCTCATTCTTGGTTGCACCCACATCACCGAGGGCGCCATTCCGTTCATGACCAAGAACATCTGGCCGGTCATGCCCATCATGATGCTCGGTTCCTCTATCGCTTCGATCCTGACCATTATGTTCAACGTTCACGATCCGGCGCCTCACGGTGGCTTCCTGGTCCTGCCCGTTGTCGAGAACGGTCCGCTTTGGGTCCTCGCGATCCTCATCGGTGCTGTTGTCGGTGGCATCCTGTTCGTGGCCTTCAAGAAGTACGACTTCGAGAAGAATCAGAAGGCCGCTCCTGTAGCCAAGCCGGTTGAGGCTTCCAAGGCCGCTGCCGTTGAGGCCCCTAAGGCCGAGGCTGCCGACTTCGTGAAGGTTGAGAATGTCTTTGTCGCCGAGGACTTCGCTTCTCGTGACGAGGCTCTGAGCTTCGTTTCCAACCAGGCTGTCAAGGCCGGTATCGCCAGCGACGCCGACGCCGTGATGAACGCCTTCCTGGCCCGCGAGGCCGAGGGCACCACGGGCATGATGGAGGGCTTCGCCATCCCGCATGCCAAGTCCGACGCCATTACCGAGGCTGCCGTCATCGTCGTTAAGGACGAGTCCGGCGTGACCGGTTGGGATACCATGGACGGCGCTCCTGTCAACGTGGCTATCGCCCTGCTCATCCCTGGTGCACAGGCTGGCACCACGCACCTCAAGATCCTGTCCAAGGTTGCCGAGGCGCTCATGGACGAGGACTTCCGTGGCACCGTCAAGGGTTCCACCGACGCCGCCGAGATCGCCAAGACGATCAACGCCCGCCTGGTCTAATCCCACAGTACGCGAATAACATCGCCCCCTGTAACAAAGGCGAGGACTCCCTACGGGTCCTCGCCTTTTTTCATCCCCCTTCTTCTAACTTGCGGTGAAATAAGGAATGTTTAAATGTTTCAACCCTAAAATCAGTCCATATTTCACCGCAACTTAGAAGAAGGGGATAGCGCGGCCCGTCTATCGGATCGTCCGTGCGGACAAATATTCAGCCAGAATTCCGTTCGCACGATATTTCTTGGACCAACCGAGTTCCCGCAGCTCACCTGCCGGGCGGGGCGGTTAAGTTTGTCGCGAGTTCCGCACGCAAAGGAAAGCACTTAATGTGCTTTCCGTCTTGCGCAGGACTGTAGAGCAGCAAACTTAACCGCCCCGCCCGGCAGGCGAGCGGACAGGAAGGA
The DNA here is from genome assembly GCF_003467795.1 of Collinsella sp. AM36-4AA. Taxonomy (NCBI): domain Bacteria; kingdom Bacillati; phylum Actinomycetota; class Coriobacteriia; order Coriobacteriales; family Coriobacteriaceae; genus Collinsella; species Collinsella sp. AM36-4AA. The sequence continues at coordinate 3,365 of NZ_QSHS01000035.1, read as the reverse complement.
CATCCGTCCAACAATTCGTGCGAAACACAATGAAAAACCGTTTGATGTGAGTTAATATAAACAACGTCGTGAATCTGACTCCTGCCACATGCATGACAGGGGTTAAACACAAAAAGGAGTCAATTATGGTTTCTGAGAAGGCTACCCTCGTTAATCCTCAGGGTCTGCACATGCGTCCGGCTGGTCTGTTCGCCTCCACCATGGGCAAGTATGCCTGTGACGTGACGGTCGTCACCCCCGAGAAGGAGGTCAACGGCAAGTCCCCGATGGCCCTCATGGCTGCTGGTATCCCCTGCGGTACCGAGGTCGAGGTCAAGTGCGACGGCGCTGACGAGGCCGAGGCTCTGGCTGCTGCCATCGAGCTCATCAAGAGCGGTCTTGGCGAGTAGAACTCAAACGGGTCGCATGTTGAACAACTAAGTTCATATTTGGGGGCGCAGTGACCTGTTGTAAGGTAGCTGCGCTCTTTTGTCATGGATATGGCAAAACGCTTTATCACATGACACGGAGAGAGGAATGGGAATGTATCAGGGAGTCAACGCTTCCGAGGGCATCGGTATCGGCACCGTCATGGTCGCCGTCGATCCCGACTTGACGTTTGAGCCGCACGAGGTTGCTGATTCGGCTGCAGAGAAGGAGCGCTATCAGTCCGCTCTTTCGGTCTTCTGCGAGAAGACCCAGGCTCAGGCCGACCACATGAAGGAGACGGTGGGCGAGGCCGAGGCCGAGATCATGAGCGGACACATTGTCCTGGCTCAGGACCCGGGCATGACCGACGCCATCAACGCCGCCATTGACGGTGGCACCTGCGCTGAGCAGGCGCTCATGGACACCTCGACCATGTTCGAGAACATGTTCCTGTCCATGGACGACGAGATGTTCCGCCTGCGCGCGGCCGACATCGCCGACATCCGCACCGGTATTCTGGCCGAGCTGCTGGGCAAGGAGGTCGTCGACCTCTCCGTCCTGCCCGAGAACACCGTCGTTGTCGTGCACGACCTCACGCCGTCCATGACCGCTACGATCGATAAGGCCCACGTTGCCGGTATCGTCACCGAGACCGGTGGCCGCACGTCGCACTCCGCGATCATCGCGCGCGCCCTCGAGATCCCGGCCGTCCTTTCGGTCGCTAACAGCTGCACCGCACTGCGCAACGGTATGACTGTTGTCGTCGACGGTGGCAAGGGTGTCGTCGAGGCCGATCCCGATGAGGAGACGCTCGCCGCCTACACCGCCAAGGCCGAGGCTTTCGCTGCCGAGAAGGCAGCCCTCGAGGCCTTCCGTGGCAAGCCGTCCGTGACTGCCGATGGCATCAAGAAGATTATCGCCTGCAACATCGGTAACCCCGATGACGTGCCCAACGCGCTCGATCACGATGCCGAGGCCATTGGTCTGTTCCGCTCCGAGTTCCTGTTCATGGACTCTGCTGAGCTTCCGTCCGAGGAGGAGCAGTTCAACGCCTACCGCAAGGTAGCTAGCGCGCTCAAGGGCGCTCCGGTCATCATCCGCACGCTCGATGTGGGCGGCGACAAGGAGATCCCGTACCTGCACATGGTCAAGGAAGACAACCCCTTCATGGGCTTCCGCGCCGTGCGTTACTGCCTCGCCAACCCCGACCAGTACAAGGTCCAGCTCCGCGCCCTGCTGCGCGCCAGCGCCTTTGGTGACGTCAAGATCATGATCCCGCTCGTCACTTGCGTCGAGGAGGTCGTGGCCGTCAAGGAGCTCGTTGAGCAGTGCAAGGCCGAGCTGACCGAAGAGGGCCGCAAGTTCAACGAGAACATCGAGGTCGGCATTATGGTCGAGACGCCTGCCGCTTCGCTGCTCGCTGATCGTCTGGCCGAGGTCGCCGACTTCTTCTCTATCGGCACCAACGACCTGATCGGCTACACCATGTGCGCCGACCGTGGCAACGACACCATCTCCAACCTGTACCAGGTGTACTATCCCGCCGTGCTCCGCTCGCTCAAGAACATCATCGAGAGCGGCGTTAAGGCCGGCATCATGGTCGGTATGTGCGGCGAGGCCGCTGCCGATCCGCTGCTCGAGCCGCTGCTGATCAGCTGGGGCCTGGAGGAGTTCTCGATGAGCGCTCCGTCCATCCTGCGCGCCCGCAAGACCATCAGCCAGTGGACCAAGGCCGAGTGCGACGAGCTCGCCGAGAAGGCGCTCGCCTGCAACACCGCCGCCGAGGTCAAGGCACTGCTCGAGTCCGCAGCTCGCTAATTTGGTATCAGAGGTAACCGCGTGGTTGGAATGGGCCGGCCACGCGGCCCTCACATATACAGGGGGTACTGTAAATGTTCTACACGCTAACCGCTAACCCGGCTGTCGACATGACGGTTTCGAGCTCTCCGCTCGAGCCCGATGAGAACGTCCGCACCGGCTCGGCCAGCTACACGGCTAACGGCAAGGGCCTCGACGTGTCCTTCGCCTTTAAGAAGATGGGCGTCGACACCGTCGCACTCGGCTTCTTCGCTGGCTTCACGGGCAAGTTTATCGTCGAGGAGGTCATGAACCTGGGTTGCCTCTGCCGCCCGGTCTGGACCGACGGTATCACGCGCATCAACACCTACGTCAACGATGGCCAGCACGAGTACGGCATCCTGAACCCCGGCGCTCCTATTACGCCGCAGCACCAGGAGGAGCTCTACAACATCCTGGACACCGCGGGCGATCTTGAGTGCCTGATCGTCTCCGGCTCCGTGCCTCCCAAAGCCACGCCCGACTTCCTGGCTCAGGTCATGGAGCACGCTCAGGCTCGTGGCGCCGACGTCGTCCTGGACCTGTCCTCCGACAAGCTCAAGGAGCTCGCTCACAAGAAGCCGCTGCTCATCAAGCCGAACCATCATGAGATGAAGGCCATCTTCGGCGTGCCGGTCGACACCGACGACGAGGTTCGCGTTGCCATGAAGATGGCTCACGACGCTGGCGTTCAGAACGTGCTGCTTACCCGTGGTAGCCGCGGCGACGCTTACTTCTCCAACGGCGAGGACATCTGGTACGCCAAGCGTGAGTTCAACATCAAGCTGGTTTCTTCCGTCTGCGCCGGCGACTGCACCCTCGCTGCGTTCCTGCACAAGTGGTACAGGGATCGCGACAACGTCGAGGAGGCCATGAAGCTCGCTATGGCCACTGGCGCCAACGTTGCCGAGTCCGTCGGCATCGGCGACTTCGGTCACGTCGACGAGTACAGCAAGCGTGTTGCTGTCCGTAAGCTCGATCGTCAGTAATCGAAACGCGACATATTCGTGCGCATACGGCGCCCCGGTTTCGGCCGGGGCGCCTTTTTTGTTCCGCCACGGGGGAGAGGTGTCCCGCCGTACTTCATCGCTTGGTTGATTTTCAATCTCAACGCAACAGCC
>NZ_QSHS01000034.1:0-20552 GCF_003467795.1 Collinsella sp. AM36-4AA | reverse complement strand
CTGTTGCGTTGAGATTGAAAATCAACCCGCGTGTCACAGCGGAGCTGATTCAGTTGAGATTGCCTGAACATTCCGCCCCTCTTTACGCCCTCGGGTATACTCAAAAGCTACTGATTCGATTTGATGCCCAGCAACAGCAGAGGGGATAGTATATGTGCGGTTTTGTCGGTTTTGTCGGTGGGACGGATAACCAATCCGAGGTGCTCACCAAGATGATGGACCGCATCGTCCATCGTGGTCCCGACATGGGCGGTCAGTTTATCGACGGCCGCGTTGCCCTCGGCTTCCGCCGCTTGTCGATCCTCGACCTGACCGAGGCTGGCGCCCAACCTATGGCCAACGAGGACGGTAGCGTCGTCATTGTCTTCAACGGCGAGATCTACAACTTCCAAGAACTCCGTTCCGAGCTCGAGGCCAAGGGCTACAAGTTCCACTGCGGCGCCGACACCGAGAGCCTTCTGCACGGCTACGAGGAGTGGGGCGAGGCCGTACTCGATCGCCTGCGCGGCATGTACGCCTTCGTCATCTGGGACAAGAAGAAGAACAAGCTCTTTGGCGCCCGCGATATCTTTGGCATCAAGCCGCTCTACTACTATCCCATGGCCGATGCGGGCGACGGCGCTCCGGGCGTGCTCTTTGGCTCCGAGATCAAGAGCTTCCTGGACTACCCGCACTTCCACAAGGCGGTCAACAAAAAGGCCCTGCGTCCGTACATGACGCTGCAGTATTCGGCAACCGAGGAGACTTTCTTCGAGGGTGTCTACAAGCTGCCGCCGGCGCATTACTTTACCGTAGACATCCCGACCGGCAAGATGAACATCGAGCGCTATTGGGATTGCGATTACTCTGCCGTCGAGAAGCCGTTCGAGGAGTACGTCGACGAGCTGGACGAGGTCGTGCACGAGAGCGTCGAGGCCCATCGCATCGCTGATGTTAAGGTCGCTTCGTTCCTCTCCGGCGGCGTCGACTCCAGCTATATCGCCGCTTGTCTCATGCCCGACAAGACCTTCTCGGTGGGCTTCGATTACAAGAATTTCAACGAGACCAACTACGCCAAGGAACTTTCTGACAAGCTCGGCGTCGAGAATGTCCGCAAGATGATAACCGCCGACGAGTTCTTCGGTGCGCTCGAGGACATCCAGTATCACATGGACGAGCCGCAGTCCAACCTGTCTTCCGTGCCGCTGTGGTTCTTGGCCGAGATGGCCCGCAAGGACGTCACCGTCGTGCTTTCGGGCGAAGGCGCCGACGAGCTCTTTGGCGGCTACGCCTACTACGAGGACACGGTCCCAGTCCGCAAGTACAAAAAGATGGTGCCGCTGCCCATCCGTCGCGCGCTCGGTAACCTGGCGCTGCATATGCCGTACTTCAAGGGCCATAACTTCCTGGTCAAGGGTGCCGAGATCCCTGAGAAGTCGTTCCTGGGACAGGCTCTGGTATGGCCGGAGCGCGAGGTCGACGGCGTGCTCAAGCCCGAGTACAACACCGGCGATGGCGCCTTCGAGCTTGCCGCTCCCATCTATGCGCGCGTGAAGGGTCAGCCCGAGCTGGTCAAGAAGCAGTACCTGGACATGAACATGTGGCTTCCTGGCGACATTCTGCTCAAGGCCGACAAGATGTGCATGGCGCACTCGCTGGAGCTGCGCGTGCCCTTCCTGGACCGCAAAGTCATGGAGTTCGCCGAGCACATTCCCGACCGCTACCGCATCAACGAGAACGGCAACAAACAGGTACTCCGCCACGCTGCCAACAAGTCGCTGCCCGATGAGTGGGCCACCCGTCCCAAGGTGGGCTTCCCGGTGCCGATTGTCTACTGGCTGCGCGAGCAAAAGTGGTACGACTATGTCAAGGAGTACTTCACCGCGCCGTGGGCAAGCGAGTTCTTCGATACCGACGAGCTCATGCACCTGCTCGATCTGCACTTTGCGGGCAAGGGCGATTTCCAGCGCAAGATCTATACGCCGCTCGTGTTCCTGGTGTGGTACAAGCGCTTCTTTATCGACGAGGACCAGCCCGCTGTTCAGGCTGCCTAGCCTCGGCTTACGAACGCCTGCGCGTAACGGCTCCTCCGGGAGCCGTTTTTGCGTGGGTGCGTTTCAGTTACTATAAAAACCGTCCCTGCCAAATGGCTGAGAAAGGTGAAAGATGCACCATTCGGATTCCGCGACCGTGACCACGGTCGATACGCTTGCCAAGCTTCTCGATGTGTGCGGCGAGCTGCGCGCATCAGAGCAGGTTGACGAGCGTGCCGTGACCGGCTGCTCGTTTGATTCGCGTACGGTCTCGGCGGGTGACGTGTTCTTTTGCAAAGGCACTGCCTTTAAGCCCGCGTTTTTGAGCATGGCGCTCGATGCGGGCGCCGTCGCATTTGTGTGCGAGGAGTCGCTGGTCGAGTCTCTGGAGCCGCTGGCGCAGGAGAGCGGTGCTGCGATGCTGGTTGTTGATAGCGTTCGCACGGCCATGGCCCTGTTGCCGCCGGAGGTCTACGACCGTCCCGACCACGACGTCAAGATCGTGGGTATCACCGGTACCAAGGGAAAGACCACGACCGCTTTTATGCTCCAGTCCATCATCAAAGCGGCGGGCGAGTCCTGCGGCATGATCGGCTCAGTGAACACCGACGATGGTATCGAGTGCTACGAGAGCACCAATACTACGCCCGAGGCCCCAGAGGTCTGGCGCCATATCGCCAACTGCCGCACGTCAGGTCGCCAGTCCATGGTCATGGAGGTCTCGAGCCAGGCGCTCAAGTACCAACGCGTCGAGAATCTGCCGTTTGACGTGGCGTGCTTCCTCAACATCGGCCGTGACCACATCTCACCGATCGAACACCCCACGTTTGAGGATTATTTTGAGAGCAAACTCAGGATCTTTGACCAGGCAAAGACCGCCGTGGTGAATCTGGGCACCGAAGAGGTTGACCGTGTGTTGGAGGCAGCGTCGACGGCCGAGCGCTTGGTGACCGTTGGCGTCGAGCATCCCGAGGCAAGCCTGTGGGCGAGCGATGTGCGCATGGTCGGCTTTAACATCGAGTTTAACCTGCATGGCCTGTGTGCCGACGAGTCCGAGGCGGGGGAGAAGGTCCTGCTGGGCATCGCGGGCGACTTTAACGTGGAAAACGCGCTGGTCGCTATCGCCGCTGCGCGCGAGATCGGCATCGGTATCGAGGCTATCAAGAAGGGCCTCTCCAAACTGCGTGTGCCGGGCCGTATGGAGGTCGTGGAGTCGAAGGACGGCCGCGTGATCTGCGTCGTTGACTATGCGCACAACCAGCTTTCGTTCCGTTCGCTTTTCTCGTCGGTCAAGCGCGCGTTTCCCGCTAGTCCAGTCATTGCAGTGTTTGGCGCTGCCGGCGGCAAGGCGCAGGAGCGCCGCGAGCAGCTTCCGCGCGAGGCCGCACCATATTCCGACCTGATGATCTTTGCCAACGAGGACCCGGCTCACGAGGACCCGATGAAGGTCTGTCGCGAGCTTGCCGAGCATGTTCCCGACGATACGCCGAACAAGATCATCCTCGACCGCGAAGCCGCTGTGCATGCGGCGTTCAAGGCGGCGCGCGAGGAGTACGTCAACCCCGATGCTCCCACCATTGTCTTGCTGCTGGCAAAGGGTGACGAGGAGCTCATGCACGTGGGCGACGAGTTCGTGCCCATCGAGAGCGACCTTTCGCTGGCCAATCGCCTGATCGATGTTACCCAGTTTGACTAATGAACCATGATGGCGGCGGCGCCCTGAGTGCGCTGTCGCCATAAGCGTGTTCCCTCAATCAAAACATGCCGTCCAAGTCCAAACCCTTCTACGTAAACGGAGTAACCATGTCCCACAACACCCTGCCGACCGTTGCCGAGCTTTCGGGCGAGATGCGCGAGCGCTTGGCCAAGGTCAAGTACGTCTTTACCGACCTGGATGCCACGATGCTCGCGCCCGGCTCGTGCGTGCTGCGCGACAACGACGGTAACCCCTCGACCAAACTCGTCGAGGCCGTCGTGGCACTTGCCCGCGCTGGTATTCAGGTGGTTCCCACCTCGGGCCGCAACCGTACCATGATCCACGAGGATGCGCGCGTGCTCGGCCTCAACTCCTACATCGGTGAGATGGGCGGCCTGGTCATGTACGACCTCAAAGCCAACGATTGGGAGTATCTGACCGGCGACATGCCCTACGACCCCTCTTGCGGTCTCACGCCGCACCAGGTGATCGAGCAGACCGGCGTGTGCGAGAAGATCCTCGCCCGCTGGCCGCACAAGGTCGAGTATCACAACGACATGTCGACCGGCTACAAGTACCGCGAGGTCACCGTCGGCATGCGCGGCGACATCCCCGATGACGAGGCGCAGGCCATCCTCGACGAGGCCGGCTGCGGCCTGGTGTGGGCCTGTAACGGTCACCTGACGCATCTGTCCAAGCCGACGACGCTCGAGCTCGATCGCGTCGAGGACGGTCGCGCGTTTAACATCAATCCCGCCGGCCTCAACAAGGGCGTTGCCATCGCGCGCTTCTGCGAGCACCTGGGGATCGAGCGCGAGGAAACGCTCGCGCTCGGCGATTCCGAGTCCGACTTCTACATGGCCGATCACGTGGGCACGTTCTGCCTGGTCGAGAATGGCCTGACGAGCGCCGGCGCGCCCGAGTTCCTGGCTGCTTGCGAGAACGCTTTCGTTACGCGCGGCAAAATTGTCGACGGTTGGGCGGCGACGGCAGAGCTGCTGGTCGCGGCGCGTTCGTAGCGCGGCGTCGCCGCACTTGGACATGTCTTTTCGAGAGAGACTGGTGAGGTAATGTCCGATATCGAGAATCCGACAGGCGACACGCGCCCGATTGGCGTGTTCGATTCTGGTTTGGGCGGTCTGACGGTTGCGCGCGCCATCGCGACGGTGCTGCCGCACGAGTCCGTCTACTACTTCGGCGACACCAAACGCTGCCCCTACGGCACGCGCACCGAGGATGAGGTGCGCTCGTTTGCGTTGCAGGCGGGCCGTTGGCTGTCGAAGCACGACGTCAAGATTATGGTCATCGCCTGCAACACGGCGACAGCTGCGGCCTTGCGTCTGGCCCAGCAGGTGCTCGACGTTCCCGTGATCGGCGTGATCGCGCCGGGTGCCCGTGCGGCAATCAACAGCACCCGTTCGCGTCGCGTGGGCGTGCTCGCCACCAACCTCACCATTCGCTCGGGCGCCTACACGCGCGCCATTCAGGATCTAGATGCCGGCGTCGATGTATACGGTTGTCCTGCCTCGAGCTTTGTCGAGGTTGTCGAACACGAGCTCGCCTCGGGCGCGCATCTGCAAGAGCAGTGGCTCGAGAACGAGGACATCTTCGATACGCCAGCCGTGCGAGCGCTGGTCGGCGCAACGGTTGAGCCGCTGCGCGATCGCGGAATCGATACCGTGGTGCTCGGCTGTACGCACTTTCCGCTGCTCGTGGGGCCTATTCGCCATGCGCTGGGGCCCGGGGTGCGTGTGGTGAGTTCCGCCGAGGAGACTACGCGCGAGCTGACCGATATCCTCACGCGCCGCGAGCAGCTGGCGGGCGACGCTGCCGAGCCTCAGCATCGCTTTGCGACGACGGCCGATAACATTGCCGAGTTTGCGGTGGCGGGTAGCTTTATCTTTGGCCAGCCGCTCAAGAGCATCGAACATATTGATATCGACGAACTGAAATAGATGTAGGGTTACCGTCCAAAGACTTGCCCTCTTCTTCTGCCGAAAGGATATTTCTATGGAGTACATGCAGGTCAACCGCGCCAACGGCCGTGCCGCCAATGAACTGCGCCCCGTCAAGCTCACCCGTGGCGTCATGAAGCACGCCCACGGCTCGTGTTTTGCCGAGTTCGGTGACACGCGCGTGTTGTGCGCCGCCACAATCGAGGAGGGCGTGCCGGGCTGGCGAAAGGGAGCTAAGGCCGGCTGGGTAACCGCAGAGTATGCCATGCTGCCGGCGTCGACCGGCAAGCGCTGCAAGCGCGAGCACGCCAACCGCAAGGGTCGCTCCATGGAGATCGAGCGCCTCATTGGCCGCAGCCTGCGTACCGTCGTCAACATGAAGGCGCTCGGCGAGTACACCGTCACCGTCGACTGCGATGTGATTCAGGCCGATGGCGGCACGCGTACAGCGAGCATCACCGGCGCCTGGGTGGCGCTGCACGACGCCCTCGCCATGTGGGTCGAGGCGGGCAAGATCGAGCGCATCCCGCTTACCGGCCAGGTGGCTGCAATCTCCATGGGCGTTGTCGACGGCAATACGCTGCTTGACCTCGATTATTCCGAGGACAGCCATGCCGAAGTCGACATGAACCTCGTCGCCACCGACACCGGTGAGATGATCGAGCTCCAGGGCACTGGCGAGCAGGCGCCCTTTGACCGTAAGCGCCTCAACGCCCTGCTCGACTTGGGCGACAAAGGCATCGCCGAGCTCATCGAGCTTCAGCGCCAAGCCATCGCCTAACCTGCCAAAAAGGGACAGGTTTATTTTGGCAGGTTTTATCTGGGAAAACGTCGAAGTATAAGACTGCCGTTGATTGAGAGGGGAGAGGCGGAGGCCCTCGTCGCCCTCGGCGCGGCATTGCTATAGAGACAAGGAGACCACTCATGGCACTTGAGAAGATCGACATCGACACCCTCGACCCGGCGGCGACCATCGTCGTGGCAACGGGCAACGCCCATAAGCTCACCGAGATCGAGGCCATTTTGGGCAAGGTCATGCCCGAGGTTCGCTTTGTGGCGCTCGGCCAGCTGGGCGATTTTGAGGACCCCGAGGAAAACGGCACGACGTTTTTGGAGAACGCCATCATCAAGGCGCAGGCTGCCGTCGAAGAGACGGGGCTCATGGCCATTGCCGACGATTCGGGCCTGGTCGTCGACGCACTGGACGGTGAGCCCGGTGTGTATAGCGCGCGCTACGCGGGCGTTCACGGCGACGATACCGCCAACAACGCCAAGCTGCTCGTGAATCTGGAGGGCGTGGCCGACGAGGACCGCACTGCGCGCTTTATGAGCGTCGTCGCGCTCATCGATACGGACGGCCTGGTCACCTATGGCGAGGGCGCCTGCGAGGGCGTTATCGCGCACGAGGGTCGCGGCGATCACGGCTTTGGCTACGACCCGCTGTTCCTGCCGGTCGATACGCCGGGCAAGACTATGGCCGAGCTCACGGCGGACGAGAAGAACGCCATCAGCCATCGATTCCATGCGCTCGAGCACCTATCCGCCAAACTGACGGGCGAGGAGTAAGCCGTGCGTGCGGTGGTGCAGCGCGTACTCAATGCCGGCGTGACAGTCGACGGCGAGTGCGTGGGCAAAATTGGGCGCGGCTATCTGGTGCTGTTGGGCGTGGGCCACGGCGACACGCGCGCCGAGGCTGATAAGCTGTGGGGCAAGCTCCGCGGCTTGCGTATTAACGAGGACGAGAACGGCAAGACCAACCTGGCACTTGCCGATGTCGACGGCGAGGTTCTCGTGGTGTCACAGTTCACGCTGTTCGCCGACTGCCGCCACGGCCGCCGTCCGTCGTTTACCGATGCAGGCGCCCCCGATGTTGCCAACGAGCTCTACGAGTACTTCCTGACGCTCGTTCGTCAAGATGTCGAACACGTGGCGCACGGCATCTTTGGCGCCGATATGAAAGTCGACTTGGTCAACGACGGCCCATTCACCATCGTCTTGGACACCGATAGTCTTTAGGTTACGCGGTTTTACCAAACCGCGTAACAACTGGTCATGCGAGGTTGTCGTCTGGTACGTATTTGGACGGGGTTTATTTAGCTACTTGCGTATGGCGGCAGCAGGGTGCTATAGTATTAGAGTTTTGTCTATCTTAGGGGTATTATCCCCTTTTTGAATTGCATCTTCTGGAGGCCCTGTTCATGGAAGAGATGGAAGTCAATCACGTCGACGACATCCACGAGAAGCTGACCGATATGGTGGGCGATCGCGTTAAGGTGAAGGCCAACATGGGCCGCACCCGCGTCGTCGAGCGCATGGGCACCATCAAGAGCGTCCATCCGGCAGTCTTTATCGTCGAGGTCGACGAGCGCCGTGGCCGCAAGTCGCGTCAGTCCTACCAGTATATTGATGTTCTCACCGGCCAGGTCGAGCTGTTCGACCCCGAGAGCGGCGAGCACATTTTTACCCCGCTCGGCAATCAGCTCGAGGAGCACTAGCGGTGACCGATTGGTCCCTGACCCTTTCCGCGCCGGCAAAGATCAACCTCTATCTGGGGGTTCATACCGAGCGTGACGACCGCGGCTACCATAAGGTCGATTCCCTGATGGCAGCCGTCGGTCTTGTCGATACCGTGACGGTTACGCCGGCACAGGCGCTGACCGTCCAGACGATTCCGACATCCGACTTTCCCATGCAAAAGAATACGGCGTATCGTGCAGCCGCTGCTATGGCCGAGCATTATGGTCGCGAGGCAAACATCTGCGTGACGATTGAGAAGCGCATTCCATTGTGCGCCGGCTTGGGCGGCCCCTCGACGGATGCGGCCGCGGTCATTGTTGCCTTGGCGGAGCTCTGGGGAATTGATCGCACCGACCCCGCGCTCGACGACATTGCACGGGGCATTGGCGCTGACGTTCCCTTCTTTTTGCATGCCAGCCCTGCATTTTACGTGGGTGGGGGAGACGTGCTGGCAACCGAGTACCCCGCACTTCCCGCGACACCCGTCGTGCTGGTTAAGCCGCGCGAGGCAAGCGTTTCAACAATTGAAGCCTATCGACGTTTTGACGAGACCCCAGCGCCTGCGGACAAGCCCGGAGCGATCGCATCTGCCCTTCGCTCGGGAGACGCAGAGGCGGCCTACGCGCTCGTCCACAACAACCTGGGTGTCATTTCCGCGCAGATGGAGCCGCGGATTCAAACGGTGCTCGACTGGCTTCGTTCACAGGACGGTACCATTGCCACAAACGTGTGCGGTTCGGGTGCCTGCTCGTTTGCTCTCTGCGATAGCGCCGCCACGGCAGCCAATCTTGCGGCGACGGCTCAACAAAACGGCTGGTGGGCTTATGCAACGGAGCTCGTTTCCGACACGGTTCGCATTGAAGCGCCAAAGAAACAAAAATTTATCTAGCACGCGGCGAAAATCTTTGTTACTATAGTCGAGCTAACGGGTTGTGGCTCAGTTTGGTAGAGCACTGCGTTCGGGACGCAGGGGTCGCTGGTTCAAATCCAGTCAACCCGACCAGAGCATGAGGAGGGACCGCTTCTTGCGGTCCCTTTTTTTAGCTATTGTTGTGATACCGCGATACCCGCGGTATACTCATTCGAGCTTGTCTCGCTGTATTGTGGAGGTCTACATGTTTGGACTGAGGGCTCCTGAGCTCATCATTATTCTCGTCGTTGTCCTGATTATCTTCGGGCCCAAGAACCTGCCGAAGCTCGGCAAGTCCCTCGGCTCTACCGTCAAGAATATCCGTGAGGGTATGGAGGGCGACGATAAGGCCGAGACCAAGCAGGCCGAGGAGGTCGTGGTCGAGCAGTCCGAGGAGGACAAGGAGATCGCTGAGCTCGAGGCCAAGCTCGCTGCTGCCAAGAAGAAGCAGGCAGAGGACAGCGACGCGGACGCAGAGTAGTCCCATCCCTTTGGGGTGAGCACCTGACCGGCTTGCCCGCAGGCTAGCCGGTCTTTTTCGTTTTGTTGACAGTTGATTGTTTGATCAGAGTTGGGGAGATATCCGTATGGACGCAAGCCAGATCGTACTGACCGCTGAGGGCCGCCAGAAGCTCGTCGAGGAGCTCGCTTGGCGTGAGGGCGATTACGCCAAGGAGATCGTCGAGGACATCAAGGAAGCCCGCGCGTTCGGCGACCTTTCGGAGAACTCCGAGTACGACGCCGCTAAGGACAAGCAGGCCCAGAATGCTGCTCGCATTGCCGAGATTCAGGCCATCCTCGCCAACGCTCAGGTTGCTGCCACCACGGGCGATCTGACCGTCTCCATCGGTTCCACCGTTTCTCTGATCGATCCCAACGGTGAGGTCATGGAAGTCACGCTCGTCGGTACCACCGAGACCAACTCGCTCGAGCACAAGATCTCCAACGAGTCTCCGGTCGGCCATGCCATCATCGGTCACGGCGAGGGCGACTCCGTCGAGGTCGTTACGCCTTCCGGCAAGACTCGCGTCTACACCATCGCCAAGATCGCACGCTAGACCACGGTCCCGCGTAAAGGTATGTTTTCGCTCCCTGGGACCGAATCCTGGGGAGCGTTTTAATTTGAGGAGCTAACTTATGGCAGAGAACCAGAACGCCGCCGATCAGGCATCGACGCTCAACGACGAGCGCGCCACCCGCCTGGCCAAGCGCGCCGCCCTGTTCGAGGCGGGCCAGAACCCCTATCCCGAGCACTCCGAGATTGAGGACTACGTCGTCGACATCGAGACTAAGTACGCCGAGCTCACCGATGGCGAGGACACCGAGGACGTCGTGAAGATCGGCGGCCGTGTGGTCGCCAAGCGCGGTCAGGGCAAGATCATGTTCATCGTCGTGCGCGACGCGACCGGCGAGATCCAGCTGTTCTGCCGCATCAACGATATGGACGAGGCCGCCTGGAATACGCTCAAGGCCCTCGACCTGGGCGATATCCTGGGCGTGACCGGCGTAGTCGTGCGCACCAAGCGTGGCCAGCTTTCCGTTGCCCCCAAGAGCGCGACGCTGCTGTCCAAGGCCGTTCGCCCGCTGCCCGAGAAGTTCCACGGTCTCTCCGACAAGGAGACCCGCTATCGTCAGCGTTATGTCGACCTGATCGCCAACGACGACGTTCGCGAGACCTTCCGCAAGCGCTCACAGATCCTCTCCACGTTCCGCCGCTTTATGGAGTCCGATGGCTACATGGAGGTTGAGACTCCTATCCTGCAGACCATCCAGGGCGGAGCTACTGCCAAGCCGTTCATCACGCACTTCAACGCGCTCGATCAGGAGTGCTATCTGCGTATCGCCACCGAGCTGCACCTCAAGCGCTGCATCGTCGGCGGCTTTGAGCGTGTTTTCGAGATCGGCCGCATCTTCCGCAACGAGGGTATGGACCTTACCCACAACCCCGAGTTCACCACGATGGAGGCCTACCGCGCCTTCTCCGATCTCGAGGGCATGAAGGCGCTCGCCCAGGGTGTCATTAAGGCCGCTAACAAGGCTATCGGCAACCCCGAGGTTATTGAGTACCAGGGCCAGACCATCGACCTTTCTGGTGAGTGGGCAAGCCGTTCCATGACCGATATCGTCTCCGACGTGCTCGGCAAGCAGGTCACCATCGACACGCCGGTTGAGGAGCTTGCTGCCGCCGCACGCGAGAAGGGCCTGGAGATCAAGCCCGAGTGGACCGCCGGCAAGATCATCGCCGAGATCTATGACGAGCTGGGCGAGGACACCATCGTCAACCCCACCTTCGTGTGCGATTACCCCATCGAGGTTAGCCCGCTTGCCAAGCGCTTTGAGGATGATCCGCGCCTGACCCATCGCTTTGAGCTGGTCATCGCCGGTCACGAGTACGCCAACGCGTTCTCCGAGCTCAACGACCCGGTCGACCAGGCCGAGCGCTTCGCTGCCCAGATGGCCGAGAAGGCCGGCGGCGACGATGAGGCCATGGAGTACGACGAGGATTACGTGCGTGCCCTCGAGTACGGTATGCCTCCCGCGGGTGGCATCGGCATCGGTATCGACCGCGTGGTCATGCTGCTCACCAACCAGGCTTCCATCCGCGACGTGCTGCTGTTCCCGCACATGAAGCCCGAGAAGGGTTTCCAGTCCGGTGCCGCTGCTGCCAAAGCTGCCGAGGCCGGCAACACCGCGAGCCCCTTCGTCAAGCCGCTCAAGCCCACGGTTGATTATTCCAAGATTGCCGTCGAGCCGCTGTTTGAGGAGTTCGTCGACTTTGATATCTTCTCCAAGAGCGACTTCCGCGCCGTGAAGGTTAAGGCATGCGAGGCCGTCAAGAAGTCCAAGAAGCTGCTGAACTTTACGCTCGATGACGGCACCGGCACCGACCGCACCATCCTCTCCGGCATTCACGATTATTACGAGCCCGAGGACCTGGTCGGCAAGACCCTGCTCGCCATCACCAACCTGCCTCCGCGCAAGATGATGGGCATCCCCAGCTGCGGTATGCTCATCAGCGCCATCCACGAGGAGGAGGGCGAGGAGCGTCTCAACCTGATCCAGCTCGACGCTTCCATCCCCGCCGGCGCAAAGATGTACTAACTAGTTACGCGGTTCTACGAACCGCGTAACGGCTCGACGCTGCGCGGGCCGCATTTGGACAATCTGACGTTCAACTTCAAGGGCGCGACCAGGAGGTCAGCGCCCTTTCGTTTCACGTCACCTTGTCACAAATGCGACCCGCTCGCTGACGTTGCCAACACATCGATGTAGTCATTGGGGACGTTCTTAAACGACTAGTCATTCAAGAACGTCCCCAATGACTACCCAACGACCGCACCGGCGCATTGACGATTTTGCGTCTCCCGTGCCCGACAGCCGTCTCTTTTATGTTTCCTTTAGCCGTCGCTGCCTAGGATGGGGGTTAGTCGATAGGAAGGGAGCATCGGGATGGACGATGCGAGCGAGCGCGCGATCGAAGAGGACATGCTCGATCAGTTTAATTACTTTGATGATGAGGACGAGGAGCTGATCGACCGTCGCGAGCCGGCATCGCTTGACTCATTTGACCTAGTGGGTGAAGGGGCTGATGAGGTTGAGAATGAATCGACGGAACCCCCACAGCCTTCGCGCCCCGACTCGCTGCTTTCGAGAATTTCTTTGCACCACGGTGTCCGTGCCGGCGCGCTCCATATGAAAACTGACTGGCGCCAGATCGTGACGGCAGGCGATGAGCTTGCCGTCGATGCGCCACTTATCGACAAATCATCCATCATTTGCCGCACCGGCATGCTTATGCTCGCGAGCGGAACGGGTGCCTGGCGTGTACGCGATACCATGAATCGCGTCGCCGCCGTGCTCGGTGTCACCATCCACGTTGACTTAAGTCTCCTGTCGTTTGAGTGTACTTGTATTGAAGATGGTCACTGCTTTAACGAAGTCGTCAGCTTGCCCACAACGGGCGTCAATACCCATCGCATTTGGATGATGGAGAGCTTCCTTAAGGAAATCGAGACATATGGCCGTCGTTTTACGGTGCATGAGTATCACGAGATGCTCAAGACCGTTGAGAGTTCAAAACCTGATTACACTTCCTGGCAACAGGGCCTTGCGGCGGCCTGTGCTTGCGGCGCCTTCGTCTTTTTGCTCGGCGGCGGTCCTATCGAGATGGTCTGTGCATTTGTGGGCGCTGGTGTCGGTAACTTTGCTCGCTCCCATATTCTTAAGCAGGGCCTTGGCCAGTTTAGCGCGCTGACGATCGGCGTTGCACTCGCTTGCGTCTCGTATCTGCTGGCATTGCTCGGTCTTGGCCAGGTCATACCGGGGGCAATGTCGCACCAAGAAGGCTATATCGGCGCCATGCTCTTTGTGATCCCCGGCTTTCCTCTCATTACGGCAGGTCTCGACATCGCTAAGCTCGACATGCGAAGCGGCATTGAGCGTCTTTCGTATGCTGTGTCGATTATTGTGATGGCGACGCTCGTAGGTTGGATGGTTGCCGAGTGTGTTGGCCTGGCGCCGGACGACTTTGCGTCGCTCGGCCTTTCGCCGCTTGCCCTTACGCTCTTGCGCGTGCTAATGAGCTTCGTTGGCGTATTCGGCTTCTCAGTGATGTTCAACAGCCCGGTAAAGATGGCCACGGCAGCTGGGCTGATCGGCGCCGTGTCCAATACCTTGCGTCTGACCCTTGTCGATGCGCCGACGCTGTTTCCCTTCCTGGGCCTGAGCGTAGGTATGCCTCCCGAGGCGGCAGCGTTTATTGGCGCGCTGGTATCGGGGCTGCTCGCGAGCTTAGCCGAAATCAAGCTCACCTACCCACGTATCGCCCTCACGGTGCCATCGATTGTCATTATGGTGCCGGGCTTGTATCTGTATCGCTCGATGTATTACATGTGCACCTTCGACACGGTCAATATGCTCGGCTGGTTTGTGCGTGCAGTGCTCATCGTGGCGTTTTTGCCCGTTGGCCTGGGTGTGGCGCGTACGCTCACCGACCCTCGCTGGCGCCACACCAGCTAATTGGTGCAAGGGGGACAGGTTACTTTGCACCAAATGAGTTGCGGTGAAATAGGGACTGAATTGCTGCTTAAAGGGTCAAAACAGTCCGTATTCCACCGCAACTTATGGGGTCGGGGGATTATTGGTGCCCTGCATCTTCATAAACTCAACGCTTACGAAGCGCGGGGTTTTCGTGCTAGGCTGGTTTCACCACATAAGTAGTCGCAGACGCACGTACCACGGGCGGGCGAGATGAAGTCCCAACAGCTCCATCTTGCCCGCCCGTTTTTGTTGCGTGGTGCCGCGGCACAACACAGAGAGGAATCTGCCCTTTATGCCTATCAACAAACGAGAGAGCCTGCTGTTCACCTTTATCATGTGCTTTTGCATGGTGCTCTGGATGAGCATCTACAACGTTGCCCTGCAGCATGGGGCCATCAACGGCGAGGTTGTTGCCGCCGCGTGGCTCGGCTTCCCCGTTGCCTACGTTTTTGCCATGTGCTGCGACTGGTTTGTTGCCAGCCCCCTTGCCAAGGGTTTCGCCTTTAAATTCCTGGTCACGCCGGGCAAGAGCTCGCCGCTTGCCATGGCGCTCGCCGTCAGCTTCTGCATGGTCGTCCCTATGGTCATCATCATGTCGCTCTACGGTGCGTGCGAGGGCCTGTTCCACATGCCCGGCGGCCCGCTCGCAAACCTGCAGGCACTGCCGATGATGTGGCTCGTTAACATTCCGCGCAACTTTATCATGGCCCTGCCCTGGAACCTGCTGGTGGCCGGTCCGGTTGCTCGCTTTGTCTTCCGCCGCGCCTTTCCCATGGGAACCGTCTTCGAAGAGCAGCATATGGAGCTCGTGCGCATGCCGGGTGCTCCCGCTGCTGATGCTGTCAATGACGTTGCCGAGGACATGGGTGTCGAGCCCGCCTGCTAGACAGCAGCTCAAAACCAAACCGCCAAACGGACCCGAGCAATTCCTTTTTTGTAGACGTTGTCGAGCGGCTACGGGCAGGAAAGGTCCCAACGGTTAACATATACTCCATATGGGTAAAGAGACCAAAGCGCCGCCACGAGTGGCGCTTTGCGTTTGAAAAACTAGCTCGTCTAAGAGGAACTAGCATGTTAGACCGTTTTACCGATCGCGCGCGTAAGGTCATGTCCATGGCCAAGCAAGAAGCGCTCGATCTTCACTCAAATAAGGTGGGTACCGAGCACCTGCTGCTCGCACTCGCCAAGGAGGACGAGGGCATTGCCGCCGAGGCGCTGCGTTCGCTCGACATCTCCTACGATGACATCATGGACACGCTCAAAGAGGTCCAGACCACGGTTCCCGAGCCCAGTGAGGAGACCGAGGCGGCCAAGCTCGCCTTTACGCCGCTCGTCATTAGCGTGATGGAGCGTTCATTCCGCGTGGCGCGTGAGAACAACCAGACCTACGTGTCGACCGAGCACTTGCTGATCGGCATCGTCGAAGAGGGCAACGGCATGGCCATGGACATCCTCATGCGCCTGGGCGTGTCGTCCGCCTCCATCAAAAAGGCTATCGAGAAACTCACCGCCAAGGACCAGGACAAGAAGCGTCCGCTCGCCGGTGCCGGTGCTGGTCGTCCCGGTGCGGGCCTGCCGTTCTTTAGCGGCTCGGATGCCTCTCAGCAAAAGGGGAGTGGTACCGATACGCTTAAGCAGTTCGCGACCAACCTCACGCAAAAGGCCCGCGACGGTGAGCTCGACCCCGTGATTGGTCGCGAAAAGGAAGTCCAGCGTATGATGGAGATCCTTTCGCGCCGCACCAAGAACAACCCGCTCATCCTGGGCGATCCCGGCGTGGGCAAGACGGCCATCGTCGAGGGTCTGGCCCAACAGATCGCCGCCGGCAACGTGCCCGAGAACCTCATGAACCAGAATATCTGGACGCTCGACCTGCCGGGTCTCGTGGCGGGTGCCAAGTATCGCGGCGAGTTTGAGGAGCGCCTCAAGAACGTGATCCAGGAGGCCACCGAAGCGGACGACGTCATCCTGTTTATCGACGAGATGCATACCATCATCGGTGCCGGTTCTGCCGAGGGCTCCATCGATGCAAGCTCCATGCTCAAGCCCGTACTCGCGCGCGGTGCCTTCCAGATTATCGGCGCCACCACGGCCGAGGAATTCCGCAAGTACCTCACCAAGGACCCGGCCTTCGAGCGTCGCTTCCAGACCATCGATGTCGAGGAGCCGAGCGTCGAGGACACGGTCAAGATCCTGACCGCGCTCAAGCCGCGCTACGAGGAGCACCACCATGTGCGCTATACGCAGGGTGCTATCGAGGCCGCCGCGAACCTTTCCAACCGCTACATTCAGGATCGCTTCCTGCCCGATAAGGCCATCGACCTCATCGACGAGGCCGGCGCCCGCGCTCGCATCGCCGCCAACCGCGCGCCCGAGCCGGTGCGCGAGGCCGAGCATCGTATAGAGGAGCTCAAGGCCGCCGCGCAGGAGGCCACCGAGAGCGATGACATGAACAAGGCCGCCGAGATCACCGAGCAGCAGAAGGCCGCCGAGATTGAACTCGCCGAAGCCAAGGCCGCCTGGACCGCCGAGCTCGACGCCAGCCCGCTCACCATCGACGTGAGTCAGATTGCCGACATCGTGTCCGTGACCTCTGGCGTGCCGGTTTCCTCGCTCACCGAGAGCGAGAGCCGGCGCCTGCTGCAGACCGAAAGCGTGCTCAAGACGCGCATCATCGGTCAGGACGAGGCAGTCGAGGCCGTCGCCAAGGCCGTGCGCCGCAGCCGTTCGCCGCTCAAGGACCCGCGTCGCCCCGGCGGCAGCTTTATCTTCCTGGGCCCCACCGGCACAGGCAAGACCGAGCTCGCCAAGACGCTCGCCGAGTACCTCTTTGGCAGCAAGGACGCGCTCATCAGCTTCGACATGTCGGAGTTCGGCAGCGAGTTCGAGGTCTCCAAGCTCATCGGTAGCCCTCCGGGTTACGTGGGTCACGACGAGGGCGGTCAGCTTACCAAGGCCGTTCGTCGTCACCCGTATTCGGTCGTGCTGTTCGACGAGATCGAGAAGGCGCACCCCGACATCTTCAACATCCTGCTGCAGGTGCTGGAGGAGGGCCGCCTGACCGATAGCCAGGGCAAGACGATCGACTTCCGCAACACCGTGATCATCATGACGTCCAACGTGGGCGCCCGCGAGATCGCACAGGATGCGAGCGTTGGCTTTGGCACCACCGGCGAGCAGGGTCTCACGTCGAGTGAAATCAAGGGCCGCGCGATGGGCGAGCTCAAGCGCCTGTTCCGCCCCGAGCTGCTCAACCGTATCGACGACATTGTGGTGTTCCAGAAGCTCTCGGGCGAGAATCTCACCAAGATCGCGCACCTGCTGGTGGACGATCTGCGCCAGCGCCTGATCGCAAACGGCATGAACATCAAGCTCACCGATGCGGCCTACGACAAGATTGTGGCCGAGGGTACCGATCTTACCAATGGCGCACGTCCGCTGCGTCGTGCTATTCAAAAGCTCATCGAGGACCCGCTGTCCGAGGAGCTTCTGGCCGGCGAGTGGGGCGAGGGCGATACCGTCCTGTGCGACGTGGCCGATGGCAAGTTTGTCTTTAGCCACGGCACGGGCGAGATCCCGGCACCGCGTCCGGCGGGCACGCTCGGTGGCGATACCGCTCCGGCGGCGCCGCACACCGGAAACGCCGCGCCTGTGAGCAGTGGCGTGAGCTCGGGCCCCGGTGGCATGATGCAAGCCGGCTCTGGTGCGCTGTAGGGCGTAACAAAACCTTGTGTCCACGAGGGCGTTCCAAAGGAGCGCCCTTTTTCTGTTGAAAAGGCCCCTTCGTTCAAAGTAAATCTCATTAAACATACCAATGGCGTATGCATAAACGTTGATCAAGCGCTGAGGTTGGTTGGGGGGTCCAACGTTCCCTCTGCACGGCCCGTCTAGCCTGCTTTATCTTAATAAAGTGGCGTTTCCCCGCCGTTAGCCGATGATGCAAGGGCGCTCGGCGTTTTCGACTGGTTTATGCACGCAAAGTCTGGGAATATACAAGTCGCATATCTTACTGTCTTACCAGTTGCGCCAAGGAGGCACCATGGACTACAAGATCACCGGCTATGAGCCCGCCCAGCTGTTCCATTTCTTTGAGGAGGTCAGCGCGATTCCCCGTGGGTCTGGCAACGAGAAGGGCATCAGCGATTTCCTGGTCGCGTTTGCCAAGGAGCGCGGCCTCGATGTGTATCAGGACGAGGTCTACAACGTCATCATTCGCAAGCCCGCATCTGCCGGTGCCGAGAATGCCCCGACCGTGATGCTGCAGGGCCACATCGATATGGTGTGCGACAAGTTGGGCTCCGTTGAGCACGACTTTATGACCGATGGTATCGACCTGGTCGTCAAGGACGGCGTCCTCACCGCCAACGGTACCACCCTGGGTGCCGACAACGGTATCGCCGTCGCTCTGATGCTCACTGTTCTCGATGACGATTCGATCGTTCACCCCGCCCTCGAGTGCGTATTCACCACCGACGAGGAGACTGGCCTGGTCGGCGCCGAGACGCTCGACAAGTCCCAGATTAGCGCCCGCACCATGATTAACCTTGACTCCGAGGAAGAGGGCGTTGCCACCGTCAGCTGCGCCGGCGGCGTCGTCGTTACCTACACCTGCCCGATCGTGCGCGAGCACAAGACCGGTAGCACCCTCACGCTCGACATCTCCGGCCTGCTGGGCGGTCACTCCGGCAGCGATATCCACCTGGAGCGCGGCAACGGCAACCTCATCATGGCCCGCATCATCGACCGCCTGATGGTCGCCGGCGAGCCCGCCATCGTTAGCTTTAACGGCGGCACCAAGGACAACGCCATCAACCGTGAATGCAAGGCTGTTCTGGTCTACGCCGACCACGCTGCCGCCGAGGCCGCGGCCCAGATCGCAAAGGGCATCATCGCCGACGTCGCTGCCGAGCTCGAGGTCTTCGACCCCGGCTTTACCTGCACCGTCGAGATTGCCGACGACGCCGAGGTCGAGGCCATGGACCAGAAGTCCGCGCTTGCCCTTATCCGCGCCCTGCGTCTTGCCCCTAACGGCGTGATTCGCCGCAATGTCGCCACCGACGGCTCCGTCGAGGTTTCCTCCAACATCGGTGTGGTTGCCACTTCTGACGACGAGGTCAAGATCATGCTGTCCCCGCGCTCTTCGATCACCTCGCTGCAGAACGAGTTCAAGGATCGTTTGCAGACGCTTGCCGATGTCCTGGGCTTCGACGCCAAGTTTGAGTTCGAGTATCCCGGCTGGAGCTATGCCGAGCATTCGCCGGTCCGCGACGTCTTTGTCGAGAGCTATCGCGAGCTCTTTGGCTCCGAGTTGCGCATCGAGTCCATTCACGCCGGCCTTGAGTGCGGCCTGTTCGCCGAAGCCCTGCACGGCCTGGACGCCATCGCCGTGGGCCCGACGCTCTCCGATGTCCATACCCCGGACGAGAGCATGGAGCTCGCTTCTGCCGAGCGCTTCTACGAGCTGCTCATCGACGTCCTCAAGCGCCTCGCTGCGTAAAGGTTGCGCTAGCAGCAGTCCGAGCCGCGTGCCAGCGGATTGCAAATGACATTACGAGAGGGGGTACCCGGTCTTTTGCGACAGGTGTCCCCTCTCTTCTTTTAAGAAATGGGAAATTGATTGGCGTCTAGCCCATATCCGCCCTGATGAGGTCGAGGGTTCGCTGGCAGTTTTCGCGGACGGGGCCGAGCATATGATCGCGCAGGTCCGCCATGCCGGGCAGGTCGGCGTATTCGTCCATGACCTCTTCCATGCAAATGGGTACCTCGTAGGCGAGGTCCATCATGGTCGCAAAGCAAAACTTCTCGGATAGCCCGGCATCGGTGAGCGCCGTCTCCAGCGCGGGGTCGCCCATACCGTGGTATCGGCGGATAGCACCTGGACCGATGCGCCCCACACGATTTTCGCCGCCAACGCTCATAGCAAGGCGTGCCCGACGTCGCATGCTCTCATACGCCAAGCCCGATGCGACATCGTACATTCGAGCCATCATGGCTGCGCCGTCGTTTCCAAGGAGCAGGGAATAGTTTTTCGCATGCGCATCCGGTGCGCCGATAATGGCGTTGAAGAACAGTATCTGCGTAAACAGATGCAGGTTAAGTTGATGGTGGCTCGTAGTTACGAGGAGCTCTTGAATGTCGCGTGTGGTCGGGCCGCCGTCTGCCGTGTACTTTTGGGCGGGCATCACCCCAAGTGCCTGACAGAGGTCTTCTTGATGTAGGCGCCTGATCGTTCCGTCTTCGACTTTCACGCGGTCATAGCGCTCAACAATGAGGGTAGGTTCGTCCTCAAACATACGATATTCGACGTTTGCCGTTGCGATACCGGCTCGCTGGGCGCTTTTCATGCAGACAAACTCATTGAGAGCCTCGAGTTTAAATCCGTTAACGCCATTTTTGAGGTTGATTTTCAATCTCAACGCAAC
>NZ_QSHS01000033.1:0-24158 GCF_003467795.1 Collinsella sp. AM36-4AA | reverse complement strand
CTGTTGCGTTGAGATTGAAAATCAACCCCTAGTCATTGGGGACGTCCCCAATGACCACATGAAAGCGCCCCCAGGCGGATGTGCTTGAGGGCGCTTCTTGCTTGACTAGCTTTCGATATAGTCCTTCAGCTTGCTCGAACGGCTGGGGTGGCGGAGCTTGGCCAAGGTCTTGGACTCGATCTGGCGGATACGCTCGCGCGTGACGCCAAACTCGCGGCCGACTTCCTCGAGCGTACGGGGATGTCCGTCGACAAGGCCAAAGCGCAGCTCGATAACCTTGCGCTCACGATCGGCAAGCGAGTCGAGCACCTGAGTGAGCTGCTCCTGCAGCATGGAGAAGCTGGCGGCATCGGGCGGAACGATTGCCTGGGAGTCCTCGATGAAGTCGCCCAGCTGGGAATCCTCTTCCTCGCCGATGGGGGTCTCGAGCGACACGGGCTCCTGCGAGATCTTCTGGATCTCGCGGACGCGGTCGGCGCTCATGTCCATCTCGGCACCGATCTCCTCGGGGGTCGGGTCGCGACCCAGGTCCTGAAGGAGCTGGCGCTGCACGCGGACGAGCTTGTTGATAGTCTCGACCATATGCACGGGAATACGGATGGTACGGGCCTGGTCGGCGATAGCGCGCGTAATGGCCTGACGGATCCACCACGTGGCGTACGTGGAGAACTTGAAGCCCTTCTGGTAGTCGAACTTCTCGACGGCGCGAATCAGACCGAGGTTGCCCTCTTGGATCAGGTCCAGGAACAGCATGCCGCGGCCGACATAGCGCTTGGCGATGGAGACAACCAGACGCAGGTTTGCGCTGATGAGTGCCTGCTTGGCTTCGAGGCCCACGTTCTCAATGCGCGTAAGACGACGCATCTCGGCACGCGTGAGCTCGAGCTCACCGGCATCGGCGGCCTCGAGCTTCTCGGTGGCCTCGAGACCGGCCTCGATCTTCATGGCCAGATCGACCTCTTCGGAGGCGGTCAGCAGGTCGACCTTGCCGATCTCCTTGAGGTACATACGAACCGGATCGCCGGTCAGCATCACCGTGGAGGCATCGATGCCACGCACGCGGGAGCGTGAACGGGACGTGCGCACGGTGCGCTTCTTCTTGCTCTTGGAAGAACCCATCTCGGCGTCGGCCTGACGGGCCATCTTGAGCTCGTGATCGTCGAGCGAGCCGGAATCGTGCTCGTCGTCGTCATCGAAATCGTCGGTATCGGTATCGTTATCGTCATCGTCGACGTCCATGGGGGCGTCGTCGTTACCGCTCGCGGAGATAATCTGGATGCCGCTGTTGCGCAGCGCGGAATACACCGCGGTGAGCTGCTCGTCAGAAACATCGATATCCTTCAGGGCGACCTGAATCTCGTCCTCGGTTACCGAAGTCCTGTTTGAGCCGTTGCCCATGAGCTTTGCAACGTAGGATTCCAGCCCAGTACCCGTGCTCTCAGTCTTTTTTGGCACAGATTCTCCCTTCATAGTCCACAGGACTCAATACTTTAGCACACACATTGACGTCTATACCCAAAAAGAGGACTGGATATAGGCAAGAATACGCTGGTTGACCACAACATCTAGGCCTGTTCGGTGCCTGCGGCCTCCAGACCGATCAAACGGAACGGGTCCGCCACGCCGCCGATCGACTTTTGCAGTTCGCGTTGACGCTGCGAATCCTGCGCGGCCTGCACGGTCAGCGCGCGACGGGCCTCATCGTCGAGCGAACGGTCCTGGCGCAGCTTGGCCTGTGCGGCACGCATGCGGCGCTTGATGGTGTAGAGCTCGAGCGTATCGAGCATAAACACGATGTTCGTCTCGGTGGGGTGCTTGCTCGTCGCCGAGATGCGCCCGGCACTCACAAGCGTTGCCGCCTCGGGACACACCGAGCGCGCCGCATCCATGCAGGCTGCAGGATCGGTTCCCGGCGGAGTTGCCAGAACGGCCCATGCGATGGACTCGTGACGTGGGTCAACCCACTCGATAGAGCAGATGCGGTCGGCATACGTGCGGAACAGGTCGGGGTAGCTCGTGAGCATGGTCAGCAGCTCACGCTCCCCTGCCAAGGACTTACGCTCAAGATCAGTAAGAACCATCGGCGCCGCCGCAGCCGGAGCGCCCGAACCATCAGTCACAGGTGCAGCACCCATACCATCAGGCACGTCGATCGGCGGCAGGTCGTCGACGACCTCCACGGGCGCGGCACCGTAGGCATCGAGCGGGACATAGTCGTACGGCTCTTCCTCGACCGGCGCCGCTACTGCCGGCGTCGCGCCCGACGCCCAAGCACCGCGACCGGCATCGCGAGAACCCGACGCCCGACCGCCCGTCCCGCCGGACCGCTCAGCCTGTGCCCGCTGGCGCTCAAAGCTCTGCTCACGACGTCGTTCCGCATCCTCGCGCTTGGCGACATCGCGAAACACACGGCCCGAGCTCGCACGCACGGTCTCCAAATCCAAACCCAGCAGATCGGCAATCTGGATAAAGTACGTATCGATCATATAGCTGTCACGAAGCGGATAGATGAGCGTGAGCGCATCCTCCAGCGCCTTGGCGCGACCGCCCGGCGTGGTGATGTCGCTCGACTCCTGCAGCGAACGGTACACGAAGTCCATGAGCGGCTCGGCGGCGTCAATGCGTTTCTGCAGCTCCTCTCCGCCGTGGGCCGTGATGAACTCCATGGGATCGTTGCCGTCAGGCAGCACCACGCAGCGCAGGTCCATCGAATCCTGCTCGATAAACTGAATCGCGCGACGGGCGGCCTTCTGGCCCGCGGCATCGCCGTCAAACATATACACGATGCGCTTGGCAAAGCGGGTGAGCGTCTTGACGTGATGCTCCGTGAGCGCGGTGCCCAGCGTAGCGACAACGTTTTTAATCCCCGCCTCCCAACAGGCGATGCAGTCGGTATAGCCCTCTACCACGATGGCGGTATCCTGCGCGACGATAAACTCCTTGGCCCAATTAAAGCCGTAGAGGTTTCGCTTTTTATGAAACACGCTCGTCTCGGCGGTGTTGAGGTACTTGGGTTGGCCGTCACCCATGATGCGACCGCCAAAGGCGATGTTGTGACCCTGCTCGTCAAAGATGGGGAACATCACGCGGTCGTAGAAGCGGTCGGCAAGCTGCCCGCGCCCTCGACTCACGGCAACGTTGGCGTCGATCATCTCCTGCGGAGTAAAGCCCGCCTGCGACAGATGAGCCACCAGCATATTACGACCCGGCGCAAAGCCCAGGCAGTAGCGGCGGCAGACGTCGCCACCCATGCCGCGGCTGGCAAAGTACTCACGTGGACGGCCATCCTTACCGCGCATAAGCATGGTGTGGTAGAACTGGGCGGTCTCGGCACACAGATCGTAGATGCGGGCACGCTTGGTACCGCGCTCGCGGCGATCTCCGGTGTCGTGCAGCTCAATACCTGCACGATCGGCCAAATAACGGATTGACTCGGGAAAGCTCAGGTTTTCGCGCTTCATGATATAGGTGAAGACGTCGCCGCCTTCGCCGCAGCCAAAGCAGTGCCAGACCTGCGTAGCGGGGATAATGTGGAAAGAAGGCGTCTTTTCGCCATGGAAGGGGCAGCAACCCCAAAACTCATGGCCGCGGGGCTTGAGCTCAACCGTTTCCTGCACGATGGCAACTAAGTCGGACGCAGCGCGTACCTGGTCTTTTTCCTCATCGCTAATCACGGATACTCACCCCCTGCTCGCCCAAGTTGTGACGAATATCCTCGATATTACCCTCGACGGTCGAGATCAACTCATCCAGCGATTCGAACACACGCGAGGGACGCAGCCAGCGCGTAAACGCCAGCGAAACGGAAGCGCCGTACAGGTCGCCCGTATAACCAATTAAGTTAGCCTCGAGATGCGATGAAGCGGCATCGTCGGCATACGTCGGCGGCAGGCCGACGTTAACGGCAGCAGGCCATACGGTGTCATCGACGAGCACCAGGCCCTCATACACGCCATCGGCAGGCACCTGAATTCCGTCGGGAACCTGCAGGTTTGCCGTGGGAAAGCCCATACCAGAGCCCTCGTGACGGCCACGAATAACACCGCCGCGCAGCATATACGGGCGACCGAGCAACTCAGCAGCCAGCTCCACATGGCCCTGTCCCAGCTCATGACGAATGCGGGTGGCGCAAATGGCCTCACCGCCCTCGCAAAGCAGGTCGTGACCATACACGTCAACGCCGCGCTCGGAACCCCAGACGCGCATCTCGGCAACACCAGAAGCACCGCCACGACCCAGCCTAAAGTCGCTGCCAACGCGAATCGAACGAATGTCGACCACGCGTGACAGCAGAGCGAAAAAACCGACATGGTCGAGTGCCGCAACCTCAGGCGTAAAGGGAACGGCCACCACCGCATCGACCCCGGTCTGAGCCAAGGCATGTAGACGGTCGGCCGTCGTCATCAATTTTTGAGCGGGCGAAGGACTCACCACAACGTCCGGATCGGGATCGAAAGTGACCACGACCGCCTTGCAGCCATGGGCGCGCGCATCGCTAACAAGCGCCGCAATGAGCTCCTGGTGACCACGGTGAACGCCGTCGAACACGCCGATGGCGATCGAGGCAGCACCCAAGTGCTCGCACTCATCAAACGCATCGGCAGTGACGATGCGAGCCTCGTCCGACTCGCCTTCAAAAAAGATACGCGCAAGCTCGCGAGCGGACAACATCATCGAACACCGCCGATTGCCTGCGGAAACACGTGCTCCATGACAAAGCGGCCACTTTCGATGCGGGCGAGCGCCTTGAGTCCCCCATCGAGCACCAGCGCAAAAGGCGACTTCGAGGTATCGAAATCGGCAAGCGCACGCTCAACGGGAATGCGTCGACCGCAGAGCAGATCGTCGGCAAGATTGCCCGGCAAGTCAACACGCGTGGCGCCCAGGGCCGCAATGGGATCCAGGGCAAAGCCGGGCGCGGACTCGGGAGAAAGCTCCTCGACCGCATGACAGGCGCCAATGGAAACAACACCGGAGGCCGTGCGGCGCAGCGCGGAAATGTGCGCGGCGCTCTCGCAGGCGCGGCCCAAGTCGCGAGCGAGCGCACGGATATAGGTGCCCTTGCTCACCGAGAACGCCACGGTCCACACACACGTATCACCTTCGCCGCCCACGGCGATCAGGTCGGCGGCATAGACCTCGACGGGGCGCGGAGGTAGGTCCACCGCATTGCCCTCACGAGCAGACTTGTAGGCGCGAACGCCATTGACCGAGATAGCCGAAAACGCCGGCGGCACCTGCATCTGCGGACCCAGCATAGCGGCCAGGCGCTCACGGGCATAGGCAGGATCGCGGAGCTCGTTGGCAACAGCCACCGTGCGGACCGCCTCGCCCTCCGCATCATCGGTATTGGTCTCGGCGCCAAACGAGATGTCGGCGACATAGCTTTTGGTATCGAGCGTGAGCATGCCCAGCAGACGGGTGGCCTGGCCCACACCCACCACCATGACACCCGATGCCATGGGGTCGAGCGTGCCGGCATGGCCGACGCGCCGCTCATGGAGGGCGCGCCGGCATTGCGAAACCACATCGTGGGACGTGCAGCCCACCGGCTTATCGACGGCGAGCAGCATATTCAGTTGAGAAGGCGTACGACGAGCCATGTACCATCCAAAAAGTTAAAGCTCGACGGTCACCGAAGCGGGATCCTCCCCTACCAGTTCGGCCAGCATGGGAAGTGCCACGGTGAGCGTCTCGAGAATCGTTCCGTTGTTGGAGAAACCGGCGGCAGCAGGATGTCCGCCTCCGCCAAAGGCAGCAGCGATCTCGGACACGTTGAGGTCACCCTTGGAGCGCAGGTTGCCGCGCACCTTGGTATCGCCCTCAATGCCCTTCAGGAACAGGCAGACCTCGACGCCCATCACCGAGCGCACCACGTCAACCAGACCGTCGCACTCATCCGAGGTGACACCGCACGCCTCAAGGTCACTCTGGTACGCGTAGCTATACGCGACGCGCCCGTGGGCCACCGTCTTAATGCGGCCCATAACGATGGACTTGAGGTGCAAAAACTCAACGCGCATGCTCTGGTAGACCTCGAGTGCCACACGCGCCGGATCGGCACCGTGGGCAACCAGACGCGAGGCTGCATGGAACGCGGCGGCGTCGGCGTTTTGGTACTGAAAACGGCCGGTATCGGTAACCAAGCCACACAGCAGGCAGGTTGCAACGCCATCACGTGCGACAATGCCGCAATTGTCCAAGAAGCGGTCGATGATCATGGCGCAGGCTGCAGCTTCGACGCGCCTCAGGCTGAGCTCGGCAAACTCCTCGCGCGCCGGATGGTGATCGAAGCACACCACATGCTTGGAGCGACGAAGCACCTCGGCGGAATTATTGAGACGCTCTACGACCGGTACGTCCACCGAGATGAACAGGTCAGGATTGCCGGTGTACGCAGATGCCGGCACCAGGCGATCGGAGCCTTCCATAAAGCGGTAGATACGCGGAACCGGGTCATCGTCTGCCAACAGCAGCGCAATGTCCTTGTTGGGGAAAAACTTCATGAGCGAAAGGCCCAGACCCAACACGGAGCCCAAGGCATCGCCATCGGGAGAAGTATGTCCCGAAATCGCAATGGAGGACGCACCCTCGATGAGCTCGAGGATGCGTCGCTGAATATCTGCAGACTCGCACGAGGCGAGGTCGGCGGAATTAGTCATCTAAAGCTGCCTCCTGGGCGGCATCCGCTATCGGATAGCCGTCCTCGTCCTTTTCGATCGCAAGCGTGGCGGGAACGTTTTCCAGCGCACGCGTGATGCGCTCGGCCTCATCGGTCGAGCGATCGATGCGAAAATCGAGCTCGGGCGTAACACGCCAATCGAGCGAGCGAGCCAACAGGCTGCGAATACGGCCCTTAGCGCTTGCGAGCGCCTCCATGACCTCGTCGTAGCGGCTCGCGTCGCACGACACGTACACGCGCGCGAACGAACGGTCCACCGCGACCTCGACCGCGGTCAGGGTGACCAGGTCGAGACGCGGATCGGAAACCTCAAAGAGCAGGATATAACCGAGCTTCTCGCGAAGCTGCTCGCCCAAACGGCGGGTTGCCTGCGTTTGCTTCATAGCGCTACCCCCTACTCGGTACGGGCAACCTGATCGATGCGGTAGCCCTCAATGGTGTCGCCAGGCTTGATGTCCTGGAAGTTCTCCAGGCCAATACCGCCCTCGGAGCCGCTCTTAAGGCTCTTGGCCTCGTCCTTGTAGTGGCGCATCGAGGCGATTTTACCGTTGAAGACCACGATACCGTCGCGCACCAGGCGCACGGAATCGGTCGCGGCGATCTCGCCCTCTTCGACGCGGACACCGGCGGCGATACCGACCTTGGGCACCTTGAAGGTGTCCAGAACGGTCGCGGTGCCCGTGGAAACCTCGACCTCGGTGGGCTTGAGCATGCCGATACGGGCTGCGTCGAGGTCCTCGAGGCACTTGTAGATGACGTCGTAGCAACGGATCTCGACGCCCTCGCGCTCGGCGGCGGAGCGGGCCTTGCCGTCGGGACGGACGCCAAAGCCGATGATGATGGCGTTGGAGGCGTCGGCCAGAACGACGTCGGTCTCGTTGATGGCGCCAACGGCGGAGTGGATCGTGTTGATGCGCACCTCGGACTGGTCCATCTTGTCGAGGGAGTCCTGAAGGGCCTCGATAGAACCCTGGACGTCGGCCTTGATGATCAGGTTGAGTTCCTTGACCTCGGCGTCGGCGATGGTCTCAAAGAGGTTCTCGAGCGTCACATGCTTCACGCGGCTCTGCTCCTCGATGCGGGCCTTGAGCGAACGCTCGTCGGCCAGGGCGCGAGCCTCGCGCTCGTCCTCGAACACGCGGAACTCATCGCCGGCGTTGGGGACGGACTGCAGGCCCAGGATCTCGACGGCGTCGGAGGGACCGGCCTCGGTGACGGCGTTGCCCTTGGGGTCGAGCATGGCGCGGACGCGGCCGTAGGTAAGGCCGGCGACCAGCGTATCGCCCACGTGCAGAGT
The DNA here is from genome assembly GCF_003467795.1 of Collinsella sp. AM36-4AA. Lineage (NCBI taxonomy): Bacteria > Bacillati > Actinomycetota > Coriobacteriia > Coriobacteriales > Coriobacteriaceae > Collinsella > Collinsella sp. AM36-4AA. Next base: position 16,179 of record NZ_QSHS01000033.1, on the reverse strand, counting down.
ACCGCGGGTCACGAGCACCGTGGCAACCGAGCCGCGGCCCTTGTCGAGCTTAGCCTCGAGGACGTTGCCCGAAGCGAACGTATCGGGGTTGGCCTTGAGCTCGAGCACGTCGGCCTGGAGTAGGACGGTCTCGAGCAGGTCGTCGATACCGATCTTCTGCTTGGCCGAGATATTGACGAACATGTTCTGTCCGCCCCACTCCTCGGGGATGATGCCGTACTCGGTGAGCTCCTGGCGCACGCGGTCGGGGTTGGCACCCGGCTTATCGATCTTGTTGACGGCGACGACAATGGGAACACCGGCGGCCTTGGCGTGGTTGATCGACTCGATGGTCTGGGGCATGACGCCGTCGTCGGCAGCCACGATCAGAATGACGATGTCGGTCACCTTGGCGCCGCGGGCACGCATGGCCGTAAAGGTGGCATGGCCCGGGGTATCGATGAAGGTGATCTTGCGGTCGTTGATCATAACCTGCGAAGCACCGATTGCCTGGGTAATGCCGCCTGCCTCGCCGGCAGCGACGCCGGTGTGACGGATGGCGTCGAGCAGCGAAGTCTTGCCGTGGTCGACGTGGCCCATGACGGTGACGACCGGGGCACGCGGCTTAAGGTCGGCGGGATCGTCGTAGAACGAGAAGGTGTTCTCCTCTTCGGGGGTGATGATCTTGATCTGGCGGCCCAGGTCGTCGGCAACGAGCTCGACGAGGTCGTCAGACATGGACTGTGTCATGGTGAGCGGCGTGCCCAACAGGAACAGGCGCTTGATGATGTCGTTGGCCGGAACGTCAAGTGCCTCGGCGAGTTCCTGGACGGTAACGCCCTGGGAGACCTTGATGGCGTCGAGCTCCTCGGGGTTCACGCCCTGGGCCAGCGCCTCCTCTATCTTGCGCTCCTCCTGAGCCTTGGCAGCCTCGCGCTCGCGCTTCTCCTTGCGCTTCTTGCGGCGACCGGTGGACTCGCGAGAGGCCTCCTCGACGGCGGCACGGGCCTCCTCGAGCACCTTCTCGCGGCTGTACTCCTCGGCCTCGCGAGCCATACGGCTGTAGTGGTCCTCTTCGTTGTTGTGACCGCCCTTGCGCTTCTTGCCCTTGCCCTGCTTATCAGGGTTGGGGAAGTCCATGCCAGCAGCGACGTTGTTGCTGGCGTTGGTGCGATGGCTGTGCGGACGGCTCTCGGAGGCGTTGCGCTCGGAGTTGCTGTCGGAGGCGTTACGATCGTTGCGACGGCCACCGCGGCGGTCGTTGTTGCCGCCACGACGGTTACCGCGCTCGGCGGCGCGCTCGGCCTTGGCCTTGTCCTCGGCGTCCTTCTTCTCCTTGAGCACGGTCTCCTGTGCGGCGATCTGGTCGAGCAGCGAACGGAAGCGCGAACCGGAGTCGGAAGCGGGAACGGCGCGGCGCTGGGCCTCGCGGGCAGCCTCCTCCTTCTCGCGGGCAAGGCGCTCCTGCTCGGCCTTCTTCTTGGCCTCGGCCTCGGCGCGGGCAGCCTCCTCGGCAGCCTGGGCTGCGGCAAACTGGCGGCGCTCCTCCTCGCGGGCCTTCTCGGCGGCGATGCGCTCGCGCTCGGCCTCGGCAGCGCGTGCGGCTTCCTCGGCGGCAGCCGCCTGCTCCTCGGCCTGCTTGGCGGCCTCGACTTCCTGAGCGCGGGCCTCGATCACCGAGGCGAGCTGCTTGCGGACCATGGCGACATAGGCGTCCTCCAAGGTGGAGGAAGCGGACTTAGCGGGAATCTTCATATCGGCGAGATGACCCATCAGTTCCTTGGAGGTCATGCCGAACTCTTTGGCCAAGGTGGACACACGGACTTTTGCCATATGACTTCACCTACCCTTTCTGGCACCTTGGGTGCCTAGAGACTGAACGAGCGTGGGAGACGCGCCGGGGCCCGCCCGGCGCGACCGCGCGCTAGATCAGGTCCTCCGCATCATCGAAGGCGTCGGTGTCGTGGACACCGCAGAAACGGGAGCCGGGACGAGCCTGGTTGCGGCACTGGATGCCGTCCTCGGACACATACTCGCAGCGGCGGACATCCTCGTCCTCCTCGTCACCGATCAGGTCGGCGGCGGGCTCCTCGTGAACGGGAACGTTCTTGAGGATGTCGGCGGCAAGCGTCTCGGACTTGATGTCGATGTGCCAGCCGGTCAGGCGCGCAGCGAGGCGGGCGTTCTGGCCTTCCTTGCCGATGGCGAGGGACAGCTGGTCGTCGGGGACGATGACGCCGGCGTAGGCCTTCTCCTCGTCGATGAGGACGCGGGTGACCTTAGCGGGCGACAGGGCGTTGGCGACGTAGACGGCAGGATCGGCATCCCACAGGATGACGTCGACGCGCTCGCCACGGAGCTCGCCCACGACAGCGCGAACACGGCTGCCCTTGGGGCCGACGCAGGCACCCACGGGATCCAGACGGTCGTCGAGCGAGTGGACGGCAACCTTGGAACGCTGGCCGGGCTCGCGGGCGATTGACTTGATCTGGACGGTGCCCTCATAGATCTCGGGCACCTCCTGCTCAAACAGACGACGCATGAGCTCGGGGTGGGTACGGGAGATGACAATCGGCGGACGGCTGTGCTCGCCACGAACCGGCTGCAGGTTGGAGTTGGGGTCGCGAACGTCGATGATCACGGCCTTGATGTGCTGATTGTGCAGGTAGCGCTCGCCCATCGGACGCTCGTTGCGCTCGTTCTCGTAACGACGCTGATCGAAGTGCGGCAGCTCGGCCTCGACGCCTTCGCGAATCTTGACGATCGTGAAGTCGGGCGTGGACTGCAGCACGGTACCGCTGATGAGGTCACCGATGCGGCCGGAGAACTCCTCGTAGATCTGCTCGCGGGCGGAGTTACGCACGATGGCGTTGATCTCGGCCTTGGCGTGCTGGGCAGCGATGCGGCTCGTGTTCTTGGGGGTGACGTCGATCTCCTCGAACTCGGTGAAGTTGCCCTCCTCGTCCATGGAATCGTCGATCGGCTCCAGGCGGTAGACGTAGATCTTGCCGGTGGTGCGGTCGATGGTCACCTTAGCGCCCCACTCAAGATGCAGGATCTCGGCATAGCTCTTGGCGAGCGACTGCTCCAGGCGGTCGATCAGGTAGAGCTGGTCGATGTGCTTCTCCTGGCAAAGCTCCATCAGGGCGGACATCATGTCGGATGCTGCCATCTTACTTTCCTTCCTTCGCGGGCTTGAAGTCGTAGGTGGGCTTCAACTTGCACTTTTTAACATCAGAGAAATCGAGGGTGACGGAATCGCCGTCCTCGAGCTCGAGGGTAACGTCGGTCTCGGTCGCGGCGACAATCTTGCCGGTGTACTTGCGACGGCCCTCGGTGGCGGTGGAGGTGAGCTCACAGTCCTCGCCCACAAAGCGGGCAAAGTCGCGCGGACGGCGCAGGGGGCGTGCCATGCCCGGGCTCGACACCTCGAGCGTATAGCTCGAAGAGATGGGGTCGAGCTCCTCAATCACGTCGCCGACCCACTTGGTATTGGCCGTGACGTCGTTGAGCGACAGGCTCTGACCCTCGGCACCCTCGATACGTACGCGCACGCAGGGGGCCTTGGTGGCGCCCACGAGCTCAACGTCGACGATGTCGACATCGTGCTGGGGAGCGACGGCCTCGAGCGCGTCGATGATCGCCTGCTCGGTCTTGGTCTTGACCATTGCGGCACCTCCATCCATACAAAAAAGAAGCGGGGCCGAAACCCCACTTCTTTCAATTACAACTTCATTTGCAAGCAAACTATACCAATAGCTGCGAAAACGTGCAAGCACAGTACGAATCTGCAGGTCAGCGTGCGCACAGCTTCTCCACAAGAATAGGACAATTGACCGCAAGCACTTGGTCGGGTACACGCAAGACGAGGGGCGACCCAGCCGGATCGTCCCTCGTCTTTAATGTGTCAGCTAAGCGCGCAGCGCTTACTTGACCACCAGGTTGACCAGCTTGCCGGGCACGCAGATGGCCTTGACGACCGTCTTGCCCTCAAGCCACTTGGCAACGGCGGCCTCGGCGGCAGCCTGCATCTCCTCGTTGGAGGCGTCACGGGCGACGTCGATGCGGCCACGGACCTTGCCGAGCACCTGTACGACAATCTGCACCGTGTCCTCGATGGACTCGGCCAGGTCAAACTCGGGCCAGGCGGCGGTATAGGCGTTGCCCTCGCAGCCGAGCGCCTCATGCCACAGCTCATCGGCCCAGAACGGGCAGATGGGGGCAAGGACGCTCACGATATCCTTGGCCACGCCGTAACACAGGGCCTTGTCACGGGAAGCGCCCTCAGTAGCGTTGAGGTAGGCGCTCGCGGCATTGACGAGTTCCATGACGGCCGAGATCGCGGTGTTGAACTGGCCGCGGTCAAAGTCCTCGGTGCACTTGGCAATGGTGCGGTGACGCTCGCGATAGAGCTTCATCGCGGCCTCGTCGAGCGCGGACTTGTCAAAGGCCACGTTGGCGTCACCGGACTGGACGAGCTGCCACACGATACGCCAGGCGCGCTTAATGAAGCGGTTGGCGCCCTCGACGGCCTTGGGATCCCAGTCGAAGTCCTTCTCGGGCGGGGCGATAAACAGGATCGCCAGACGCATGGTGTCGGCACCGTAGGGTTCAATGACCGAGCTCGGGGGCACGACGTTGCCCTTGGACTTGGACATGGTGTCGCCGTTCTCGTCCTTGACCATGCCCTGGCACAGCAGGTTGGTGAAGGGCTCGTCAACGCTCAGCAGGCCCAGATCGCGCAGCGCCTTGGTAAAGAAGCGGCTGTAGAGCAGGTGCAAAATGGCGTGCTCGATGCCGCCGATGTAGTTATCGACGGGCATCCAACGGTCGGCAGCCTCACGGGAGAAGGGCAGCTCGGTGTTGTGCGGGTCGGTATAGCGCAGGTAATACCAACTGGAGCAGGTAAAGGTGTCCATGGTATCGGTCTCACGCTTGGCCGGGCGACCGCAGACCGGGCAGGTGGTCTCGTAGAACTCCTTGCACTCGGCGAGGGTCTCGCCGGCACCCAGGTCCAGGTTCTCGGGCAGCGTCACCGGCAGCTGGTCCTCGGGCACGGGCACGATGCCGCAGTGCTCGCAGTGGATGGCCGGGATGGGGTTGCCCCAATAACGCTGACGGCTGATGAGCCAGTCGCGCAGACGGAACTCGACCTTGCGACGGCCGCAGCCCATGGCCTCGAGGTCGGCCACGATGGCAGCCTCGCCCTCAGAGTGCTTGCCGCCGCGCATGCCGGTGTACTTGCCCGACTGGACCAGCGTGCCCTCGGCAGCGTGGGCGCAATCCCAGTCGACGGTCTCGGCATGGAAGGTGTCGATGGTCTCGCCGCTAGCCTCGACGGCAGCGCGATCCTCATCGTCCAGGATGATCGGCACGATCGGCAGGTCGTACTTGCGGGCGAACTCAAAGTCGCGCTGGTCGCCGCAGGGAACGGCCATGACGGCACCGGTGCCGTAGTCGGCAACGACATAGTCGGCAACCCACACGGGGATCTTCTCGCCGTTGACGGGGTTTACCACGTAGCGGCCCGTAAAGGCGCCGTGCTTCTCGAGGGTACCCTGGGCGCGCTCGACGGCAGAGATATGCTTGGAGTCCTCGACGATCTTGGTGACGGCCTCCTCGTACTGAGTGCCCTCGACGAGCTCGTGCAGGCGCGCGTACTCGGGAGACAGGACAAAGAAGGAAACGCCAAAGAGCGTGTCGGCGCGCGTGGTGAAGACGGTGATCTTACCCTCGTCGCCCTCGATGGGCTCGCCATCGGCGTCGCACAGGGTAAAGTCAACCTCGGCGCCCTCGGAGCGGCCGATCCAGTTGGCCTGCATCTGCTTGACGCGCTCGGGCCAGCCGGGGAGCTTCTCCAGGTCATCGAGCAGCTCCTGGGAGTAGTCGGTGATCTTGTAGTACCACTGCTCGAGGTCACGCTTCTCGGGCTCGGTGCCGCAACGCCAGCACTTGCCCTCGGTTACCTGCTCGTTGGCCAAAACGGTCTTGCAGGTGGGGCACCAGTTGACCGGGTTCTTCTTGCGGTAGACCAGACCCTTTTCCCACATCTTTTCAAAGATCCACTGACCCCAGCGATAGTAGTCGGGGCTACAGGTCTTAACGGTACGATCCAGATCGTAGGAGAAGCCCATGCGCCTCATCGTGGCGAGCGCCTGGTCCATGTTCTTATACGTCCAGGCGGCAGCCTGCGTATTGTGCTTGATGGCAGCGTTCTCGGCGGGCAGGCCAAAGGCGTCAAAGCCGATGGGGTGCAGCACGTCAAAGCCGCGCATGCGGGCCTGACGGGCCATGGCATCGCCGATGGTGTAGTTGCGCGCGTGGCCCATGTGCAGGTCGCCCGACGGATACGGGAACATCTCGAGCACGTACTTCTTGGGCTTGCTGGCGTCGGTGTCGACGGCAAAGAGGTTGGAGTCCTCCCAGGCCTTCATCCACTTGGACTCAATGGCCTGTGCGTCATAGGCAGGGATCTCGTCCTTATGATCTGTGCAATCGCACATATCAGCTCCTTTAATCTTAGCTGGGGTCGATCGGCTTAGCTTGATTCGCTACTGCGGACAGTCCTGCGCAAGACGAAGAGCACATTAAGTGCTCTTCTTTGCGTGCGGAACTTGTAGCGAACAAAGTCAAGCCGCCCGACCCTAAGGTTAACTCGCACGATGATAGCAAATACGACAAGCGAGATGCCTGCGACTTGCAGGCATCTCGCTTTATCTAAATAACGTGGTTGAGGCTCAACCTTTATGTGCAGGTCTTATCTTATCGATACGTTACGCTCTGTTGGGAGTCCTTGACTACGACGTCGTGAGCTCCGCCTTCGACGATCGAGGTCGAGGAGACCAGGGTCAGGCGTGCCTTTTCCTGGAGCTCGGGGATCGAGAGGGCACCGCAGTTGCACATCGTGGACTTGACCTTGTAGAGCGTGCCGCCCACGCCGTCCTTGAGGGAGCCGGCGTAGGGAACGTAGGAGTCGACGCCCTCGACGAAGCTGAGCTTCGCGGCGCCGCCCAGGTCGTAGCGCTGCCAGTTGCGGGCACGCGCAGAACCCTCGCCCCAGTACTCCTTCATGTACTGACCGTTGACGTTGACGCGCTCGGTCGGGCTCTCGTCGAAGCGGGCGAAGTAGCGGCCCAGCATCATAAAGTCGGCACCCATGGCAAGGGCGAGCGTCATGTGGTAGTCGTAGACGATGCCGCCGTCGGAGCACACGGGCACGTAGACACCGGTCTCCTCGTAGTACTCGTCACGGGCGCGGCAGACGTCGATCAACGCGGTGGCCTGGCCACGACCGATACCCTTGGTCTCGCGGGTAATGCAGATGGAACCGCCGCCGATACCGACCTTGATGAAGTCGGCACCGCAGTCGGCCAGGAAGCGGAAGCCCTCGGCGTCGACGACGTTACCGGCACCGACCTTGACGTCCTCACCATAGTTGGCGCGAATCCACTCGATGGTGCGCTTCTGCCACTCGCTGAAGCCCTCGGAGGAGTCGATGCACAGAACGTCGGCACCGGCCTCGATGAGCAGAGGCACGCGCTCGGCATAGTCGCGGGTGTTGATACCGGCACCGACCATGTAGCGCTTGTCGTTATCGAGCAGCTCGTTAGGATTGGTCTTGTGGCTGTCGTAGTCCTTGCGGAAGACGATGCCCATAAGGTGATCGTTGTCGTCGACGATAGGCAGAGCGTTGAGCTTGTTGTCCCAGATGACGTCGTTGGCAACCTTGAGGCTGATGTTCTTGTCGCCCACGATGAGCTGCTCACGCGGGGTCATGAACTCGGAGACCTTCGTCTGGTGGTCATCGCGACTGGGGCGATAGTCACGGCTGGTGACGATGCCCAGGAGCTTGCCCTTGGGAGTGCCGTCGTCGGTAACCGGCATGGTGGAGTGGCCGGTCTTCTCCTTGAGCTCAATGACCTGCTCCATGGTCATGTCGGGGGTCAGCGTGGAATCGGACTGAACGAAGCCGGCCTTGTGATCCTTGACGGCCTTGACCATAGCGGCCTCGGACTCGGCGCTCTGGGAACCGTAAATGAAGGACAGGCCACCCTCGGTAGCGAGCGCGACACCCATGTCGACGCCCGAGACGGACTGCATGATAGCGGAAACCATGGGGATGTTCAGGGTGATTGCCGGCTTCTCACCGCGCTTAAAGCGGGTCAGCGGCGTCTTAAGAGAGACGTTGTTGGGGATGCACTGCGAGGACGAGTAACCAGGGACCAGCAGATACTCCGAAAACGTGTGGGACTCACCGGGAAAGAACGTAGCCATGTTTCTCCTTTTTCCATGCGACCGGTCGGCTGCAGGCCTCGTAGGACCCAGCCCAACCTTGGGCGCCCAATACTGGGGAAGTATCTTAACGCACTTTGACTGCTACAATGCATGATTTAAGAAGAGCACACGAGGGCTTGACGCAGGCTTTGCGTTTGCCCAGCAAACACTTTAGCGGGGAGACGTGGAGCGTATGAAGTACAAGACGACGGCAAAGTTGGTCATTCAAGCGTGCGACAAGGATCTGCCGGGCGTCTTCGGCCACGGCTGTGTCTTGCTGCTGCAAGGTATCGCCCGCGAGCACTCGCTCAACCGCGCCGCCAAGAGCATGGGCATGGCCTATTCCAAAGCGTGGCGTATTGTAAACGAGGCCGAAGGACAGCTGGACTGCAAGCTCATCGAGCGCGACGGCGCCCGCGGATCCACGCTCACGCCGGCCGGCGAGCGAGCCATAGCGGTCTACGAGGAGCTGCAGGCCGACATCAACCAGGTCATCGCCACTAAAGCCGACGCCCTCATCGCCAGCATCAAAGAGTAGCCAATTTGGGACGGGGCTTTTTTAGCTACCCATCCAGAGCATTCTTGACTCATAGCCAAAATTGACATTGGGTAGCTAAAAAAGCCCCGTCCCAAATTGGCTACTTGCGGAGGGCATTGTCTAGGGTGGCGGCCACGATCAAGGGGTCGTCGGTGCCGGCGAAGAGGCGAATGGTGCTCCCCTGCTTACCGCGTGGGGCCGAAAGGCGCGTCGTTGCGCCGCCGGCGGGCGATGTACGAAACTCCCTCGGCAAAGCATCGAACAGGTCATCCGCACTACGCTCGATAAGGTCAAATTCAACTGCCGGGCCAAAGCCGTGCTCGAGGATTCCCGTTGCAACCGCATAGTCGGGATGCGAGTTCAGTCCGGGATAGCGAACGTTGCGCACCATCTCGTTGGCGGCCAAATACTCGGCCAACGCACGGGCGCGATCGAAGTGCGCCTGCATGCGGGCATCGAGCGAGGAAAGCCCGCGCTCCAGCACGTGGGCCTCTTCGGTAGAAAGGTCGAGTGCCAAAGCACCGCAGCCCGCAAACGACGTATGCGCGCACTCGGCAGCGGCATCCACACGATGGCGCTTGAGCTGCGAGCGCGCCACCGAAGCAGCAACGAGCTTGCGCGGAGCCTTACCTGCGCAAACACGGTCGAGCGCCTCAAGCGACAGGACGGCACCCAAGCGCAGCAAATCGCAGCCAAAAGCCGACGCCACGGTGTTGTCCACAACCAGCAGCGCATGAGCCTCACGAGCCGCGCGACCTAACGCACGAAGATCGGAGACGCGCAGACCAAACCCGCCGATGGAGTTGACGAACCACCACAGGTGCGGCCCCTCGGCATCAAACGAAGCATCAAAGCCCTCGGACGCAGCAGCAAACGCCGCAACCGACGGCTCGCCCACCATAGCCACGTCGCAGGCATCAAAGCCGCGCGCAAACGCATCGGCAAAGTCATCGGCAAACGCAACCAGGCGGTCACCGGGGCGCACAATCCCCAATTGCGACAACGCTGCTGGCACATGCGAGGCCGCGAGCAACCGCGCTTCACGCGCGCCGGTCCTCAAAGCCCAGGCCTCTTCTAGCTGCTGTACGCCCATGCGGTACCGTCCCTTCAAAACAAAAACCCACGATGCGGGTGTTCCCCGCATCGTGGGCAACGGCTGCAGTATAGCGCCGATAGGCGACTGAACGCCTAAATGTTGAGCGCGCGGTAGATCACGTAAGCCTAGACATTCATCAGCTGATGGCCGAGCTTGAGCGTCTTTAAACCGCTCTCCCCCTCCACGCCATCGAGCGTATTGAGCAACATATTAGTCGCCTCGACGCCGCTGGTCAGGTAGCCGTAATGCACGGTGGGAATGCCGCCCGTCAGCGCGCGCAAAAATGCGTTGTCGCCAAAACCGCTCACGCGACGCACACCCTCGCCCATGCCGCGAACCTCGTCAAGAGCGCGCAGGACGCCGGCCGCCATAGTATCGGTCGCGCAAGCGATAAACGAAACATCGGGATCGACGGAGAGCAGTTCGCGTGCAGCGCGATAGCCCGAGTCGAGCGTAAAGGACCCCTGGCAAATCAGGCTCGGATCAAGTGCCACGCCCGCGGCGCGCAAGCCGGCCTCAAAACCACGACAACGGTCATAACCGGCGGCACGGTCTTCCTCGGTAACTCCGATGTAGGCGATCTTGCCCTCAGCACGCTTCGCGAGTGCCTGACCCAGCTCGAAAGCGGCCTCGTAATCGTCGTGATAGACGCACGCCGCGCCCTCGACATGTTGGCCGATCAACACAATGGGCACACGGCACGACTCAATCGCCCGGCGATGCTCGCCGGTAATCATAGTTGCCACCAGCACAATGCCATCGACCGGATGGTTTTGGAATAAACCGAGGTATTCGAGCTCGCGATCGGGGACGTTATCGGTATTGGCAAGAAGCATCTGGTAGCCGCGGCGGCCAAGCACCTGCCCGATGCCCGCCGTAATGCGGCTCACCGACTCGGAATTAATCTTAGGCACGATGACGCCGATGAGCTTGGTGGAACCGGTTCGCAGCGCGCGAGCCTGGCTGGATCGCACGTATCCGGTCAGCTCAATCGCCTGCTTAATGCGCTCGGCCTTGTCCGCCGAGATATACCCACCATTGAGGTAGCGCGAGACGGCGGCGCTCGAAACGCCCGCCAGCTCGGCCACATCTTTCATCTTTACCACGAGCACCCCTGTCGTTGAAATCGCTTTCACCATGATACCCGTGCGGAGCTACATGCGTGTCGCAAGACGGGACGTCACGGTCAATTTAGCTGTCGCAGCACGGGCATCGCAGGGCTTCAACTAGAAACTTCGAAATATAAATGCCGAATCAGTCAGACTACCGATTCGGCACCCCGTTACATTTGCACACAGCGGCAGGCAAAATCCAACTCGAGAACAACTTACTCACTTTGGAAAGATGCATCGCTGTCCGCTGCCAATTCCGAAGGAAGAATTGCCGGCAGCGTCAAAGCCCCCATGGGCGAAAGTCCAGTAACGACCATCAGATAGCTCTTAGCGTGACCATACGCCATGGAAATCGCATTAGAGAGAAGATAACGGCGCGCTTCATCGTCTGAAATGTCGAACGGCATTTTTGTTGACACCGAAATAGCAACCGTCACATCAGCGCGCATTTTTTCCTTTGCATCGTCCCTATCAATCAGACTGCCACACACATACAGCTTTAAGTCTGCACGCTCGCCCGCCTTGTTCCTCAATAGATGGACGTCCTGATAGCTAACGTCAACTTTTAAATCCATATTCTGGGAGGGCTCATTCTCGATATGAAAAGTTGAGTCGACAACAAACAAATGAACAACCTGAATAGGCGCAATGAAATCCTTGCTCATGCAGCCAAACCTCCCGGAATCATCTCAAAGTTCAATCGTTTCGCCGAGCAGTCGCTGTTAAATGAAGACCATTGTTCTCGGACAGAATTATTAGACGAAGAAAACGGCGCCTCATTCGAATAACTGGAAATGACCTGAGGAATGATTTTGATACCCAACGCAAGCTCAAACTTTGCGATTGTTTTCAGCGTCATGTTGGGCTGAGAATTCAACAATTTCGAAAGCGACTGAAGACTCACGCCCATACGCTTTGCCAGCTCACTTTTACTCAAGCCCGAGCGCTGCATCTCGCGATGAACAATAAACTCAATATCTAGTGCGTGCTCATAGGCACGGGTTTCGCTCGTTTCCGTTTGCGCGTAAAAGTCTGATAAATCGACCTTAACCATTACAAGTCTCCGTTTCGTAAGCGGGCAAAAAAGCCGACGCTATGACTCCAAAAGCTGCTTTGCTATCGGGGCCAACTGTTTTGCGCGTTTAATTTCTTTGGAAATATTTCCCGAGCCTTGATGGCCCTTAAACCAAAAAAGCAAAACAATCTTGTCCACGCCTTGGCAAATCGCGTAGACCATTTCTCGATTAACCCCATCAAAACCCTTGAGTTCGTATAGTCCAATCTTAGGCTCGATACATCGAAGCTTTGACGTTCCAGTGACATCCTTTAGCCCGTAATCATAGATTTTTGAAATCTGATTGATCATTTTACGGGCGGTAAACTTCGTTTTAGGATCAGACATCATCTTCTGAAATTGAGAGTTCTCAGGAGAGGTGGTTAGTTCCCAAAAAGGTCGTCCCTCGGGATCAGCATATTCGACAAGTTCATAGTCACTAACCAAAGGCCACCCCCTCCGCCTCAGATAAAACCAAATGTGGTTAACTTATAGGTTAAGTTTAGTCAAATTCAAATACAGGGCAAGCCCCAAGCCGAGTTCAAGCAATCTGCATTATTAGCTCAGAAAAATGTGGGAAAGAAGCGGCAGAAACTACATTGGCAAATAAGGCCCCCGCGAAGTGCCCGAACTTTTATGGTGACCAACAAAATACCTAGGAAGACGAGGGCAAGGCACGCAACCGCCCAATCACCGTGGCCGGTCTTAGGGAGCGCGGCGGCTTGCGTTGTTGCGGGCTTGGTCTTTTTGGTGGTCTTGGTCGCAGGCGTCTTGATAGACGCGGGCGCGGGCTTGGCGTCCGACTTGGGCGACGAATCAGGCGTGGGGGGCGGGTTTTCACTGGGCTTGGTCTCATCACCGGGCTTTTCTTCGCTACCGGGCTTTGTATCCCCCGCGGGATTGCCACCGGTGGGCTCATCGATACCGGGCTGGGTCTTCCCCGCCGGCGGCTGGGCGCCTGTGGGTTCAATTACCACATGCTGAGCAACGACCCCACTGACGTCAATCACGCTGGAGCTACCAAAGGCCCCGCCCGTCGGCGACACAAACAGTGCAGACGTAAGCGAGCCGCTCTTGCAGGCAACGCCCGCGCTGGCGCCGGTCGCATCCACCCAATGGGCATCCACGACAAACCGGCCATCGGAGGCGTACACGCCAAAGAAGCGGCAGTCCTCGCCCGATCCGCCGCTAGCAGCAACAACGCGTGCGCCGCCCAGCCGGGGCCCGAGACACCCGGCTCGTCGTAGGTCTGCCCCGCGATGGTAAGGCCATCCGCACCCACAGCATAAGAAGGCCCGCCCAGCAAAACGCATAGGCAGGCCAGGCGAGTCTCGAAGAAGCGCGAGACGGCCTCATGCTGGAGCTGCCGCATCACGTATAGCCAACGAAGCGTGGGCGGGACGCCACCAATGGGCAACGTCCCGCCCGCTCTGCGCAATCTCATGCGCATCCAACTTGTAGAGTAAATTCATCGCACGCGTCGATTACGACCCCAATATTTCCTTAGGAAACACACTCGATAAATCGTTAACACCCATAGCGAAAAGCACCTTTGCGCTGGCATCGTTGCTGAGCTCGTCGCTCAACTTAAGTGCATCAAGCAGTATATTTCGTCGTAACATCTTATAGTCATCCTCAGTCAGCACTAGCTCAAGATCGCTTAAAACCCCTACTAGATTAACATCGCGAGACGGAGACACCCTCGCGCAGAACAGACGCTCGTCATGCGCGCAGATGTTTCGAAAATCTTTGATGTGATCGTATGCGAGCCTTAGCCTTCGGGGGCTGATGCGCTTATCGACTTCATGCGTCTCGGAATAGAGATCGGAAAACGACTTGGCAATGGAATTTCTCATGCTTTCTGGCTGAAACTCGTAGAACTTGAATGCCTGACCAAGCATCAAATAATTCATAAGAATCCATACCGGCGTATTGTCATGATTATTTTCATAATGACGAATGTAGTCCCTTTTATAATCACTATTCCATTTTTTAGACCTACATAGCACCTTCTCGAAATCACCGATAAGCGTGTCGATCTTTTTTCGATAGCCGGCATCAGCACGATAGGAATCTCTATCAAGGTATGCTTCTGGGTTATCTTTATGAGCCATGGCAAACCGATAAGAGCAGACGGTCTTAAGAACTGCTTCCGCCTTGTTAAAGTGCTCAAACATGAGCAAACGCAATGAACGGTCAAATTCGAATAAACGATATATATCAGAAAACTTCGTACCTTTCACGAATAGCTCGTGACAAGAATCTCCACGCTGGTCGAGAAATAAATCCTTGTAGCCGTTAATAACCGGATAGTATCCCTCGCGCTCCAAAACTAAACGAGTATTGTTATCGCATTCGAGTCCACGGCCTTCAAGAATAGCAATCTGCTCATCAATAGATTTAAATGGTTTATCCATTTGGACCCCTTAAACGCGAAAACCGCCTTTCGGCGGTTCCCACGGACCAAGCCGGACGTACCGTCGCAAGGCCTCATCACAACGACTACTTTAAGGGAGAACTCGGGGCCCGTCAATCCGATATCACCAATCTGAGCGAGACCGACATACGCCAGCGCTGCGAGGTCGGCCGATAGCAAAAAATGGGCACCGAAATCGGCGCTATCAATCAGGCGCCACAGCAAAAGAGCACCGAAGTCCACGTTAGCTCCGGTACTCAAACGCGTCATCGGCGGTGTCGCATCGCGATATTAAGCAATGCTCGAACAGGCAGCTGCTCAGGAAGGCAGCCTCCGTCTAGTCATTCGCAACATGCCAGCGAATAAACCAGTTGGAATCACTCGAGAGCTCACCAAGTAACTTCTGCTCGAGAGTAGCATCATCAAATTTCCCCTCCTTGCATAAGCGTACAAGCTTAAATGCAACATTAGGGGAAACATCGTGTAACGATTGAAACGCCAAATCGCTAAAAGAGCCCGCTTCCCATCTACGATAGCCTGCAGCAATGCTTGCAAGCAATATTGCACGCACAGCAGAGTCCTCACTAAGCAAAATGCTCGAACAGATTGCAGAAACGACGTCACAGTACCGATCGCAGATAGAATTACAAACAATCAACTGCTCAAGCACTTCCAAATACGCACGCTGACCGGAGGCAGTAAGTGTTTCAAATTTTATGCCAAGCGTTAGGAACTCTATGTCCTTTGCAAGGCCAGCAACCACTTTTAGGGCCAAACATCTTACAGACCATGCACACGAATCCATTGAAGCAGGATCTCTAAATTCCGGGGCTTTTGGCCACTCATCTGGAAGTTCAGAAATCAAATCCGTCCAACCGTCTGGCAGAGCTTTTCCATCACGCACACAACAGCATGCAAACTTGTTTAATACGGTCATAGCCTCTCCTACAGAGCAAGGTAATCCCTGATATGTCGGAAGCTCTTTAAGACAGTGTTCCAGAACGCGAGACAGGGATGCGCTAAATGACTCTGAAGAATCATCATCGAGCGACCGACATAGCAGAGAAGAAGGACGAACGGAAAATCCAGAGCGAAAATCAGAACGATTATTCGAATCGAATTGCGTACGCAATTCATTGATACAAGCCGTCTCCGTATTGCATGAAGGAGATTTGTTGTCAGAATAACAACCCTGCTCAACAGCGGAAAGGCGCTCCACTTGCTCCTCACTCAGAATAGAATAGCCGCAACGTTTCCCAACACCTCCGAATACGCCAGCGGAGAAATTATATTTGAGCAGTTCGTCAGAATTCGATTTAAGGCTACGACCCAATTGATTAACGAGTTCATTATCAATTTTGTCT
This sequence comes from Collinsella sp. AM36-4AA, assembly GCF_003467795.1. Taxonomy (NCBI): domain Bacteria; kingdom Bacillati; phylum Actinomycetota; class Coriobacteriia; order Coriobacteriales; family Coriobacteriaceae; genus Collinsella; species Collinsella sp. AM36-4AA. Next base: position 346 of record NZ_QSHS01000033.1, on the reverse strand, counting down.
AAATCCATTCCGCCAACAACGTCCGAAACATCAGAAGCGTCGGTATATAAATGTTGGTCGACAATCTGGCAAAGTAAATTAACAAGTGACTTCTCATCAACCCTCATCTTGATCATATCTATCGCTTTGATCCACTTTGATGCAGATTGTCGAAAATCATTTACAACGCTTAACGCACTCCAAGCATCGCGAATAGTATCATCCGAAAAATAAGGCGCGCATTCCTTAATGACGACGGCTCTCGTACTCGGACGATATGCCTGTACCGTCAAAGAAGTCAGACGCCACAGTTCCTCGGCACACGACGGAAGGTAGGACCCTTGATTCTCATCTTCATTGCAACAGA
>NZ_QSHS01000032.1:19167-25900 GCF_003467795.1 Collinsella sp. AM36-4AA | reverse complement strand
GTCATGGCCTCCTACCTTTCTTTCGGGCCTTTCGGCCGAATCTCTCAGCACCCTTCCGTAACGGGTGCTGCTTGCTGACAGCTCTAGTTATATCCAAATTCCAACCGCAATTCCACCTCGCCCCCGAACGGTCAACAAAGTTCGATGAACGGTATATCGAATATGATTCCCCCATAATGCACTTCGGCGTTCTAAAGTAGCTTTTCTAAGGTAAATGCTCTTTTTTCTTAAAAATCATTCGCAATTACAACTCCAATCTTTCGATTAAGAATTGCATATCTAAAACGGTTTTATGTATATAAATGACGCTTGTTCGTGTTTCTGTCTGTATTCGATGATATTCAGCTACCTATCATTCTTATTCACACATACTCACCAGTTGAGTGAGGATATAGACCGTTTTTCACAACGCGAAGGGCGTCAGCTCTATGGCTTGTCAGCGTAAGAAGTAGGTAAAGATACCGTTCACGCGATACGTCCGTGCCATAGGTCGACTAAATTGAGACAATAGTGAATAGTGTTAGGCAACCGTCCCCCACGGGGACTGAACGGACAGATGCATATGCCGAGCAAAATCGAAAAAAAGCAAGCCGCTGCAAAGCTGCGTAAGCCGCCGCGCGACTTCTCGTACACGCAGAACCGAGAGCTCAGCTGGCTGCGCTTTGACAACCGTGTGCTTGACGAAGCCTTCGACGAGACCGTTCCGCTGTTCGAGCGGCTAAAGTTCGTGTCGATTTTCGAGTCTAACCTCGATGAGTTTCTCATGGTGCGCGTGGGCGGCCTGTCCGATCTGGCAGAGCTCAAAAAGCAACCTGTCGACAACAAGAGCAATATGACCGCCTCGGAGCAGGTCGAAGCTGTCATGGCAGAGCTGCCCGGGCTCCTTACCCGTTGGGAGTCCATCTTTAAGAGCATCGAAGGCAAGCTCGACACCCTGGGCGTTCACCGCGCGCGTGTCGATTCGCTTACGCCCGAGGAGCGCACCTTTGTCACCCGTTACTTCCAGGCCTACGTGTCGCCGGTCATCTCACCGCTGGTGATCGACCCGCGCCACCCCTTCCCCAACCTGCGCAACGGCGCGCTCTACCTGGCCTGCGGCCTGGACAGCGTCACCGACGAGGAAAGTCTGCTGGGCCTGATCGAGATTCCCGCCTCGATGAACCGCGTGGTCGAGATCCCCTCGCCCACCGGCACCTACTCCTACATTCTGCTCGAGGACGTCATCCTCGCCTGCCTGGACAGCTGCTTTGGCTCCTATAAGCCGCTCGACCGCGCGCTCATCCGCGTCACCCGCAACGCCGACATCGATCCGGACGGCGAGGGCGTCGAGGAGGAAGAGGACTACCGCCAGCATATGAAGCGCATCCTCAAGAAGCGCCTGCGCCTGCAGCCGGTAGTGCTCGCCGTCTCGGGCTCACTCGAAAAAGCAACGCTCAAGACTATCCGCAAGGCGCTCGAGCTCTCGCGTCGCTCGGTATTTACCTGCGATATCCCGCTCAACCTGGGCTATGTCTTCGGCATTGAGGGCAAGATTCCCGAGCACCTGCGCAACGAGCTGCTCTTTACGCCGTTTAAGCCGCAGCCCAACCCCACCATCGACATGGCCCGCTCCATCCGCGAGCAGGTGCTGCAGCACGACAAGCTGCTCTTTTATCCCTATGAGGCCATGAACCCCTTCCTGGATCTGGTGCACGAGGCCGCCTACGACCCCGAGTGCATCTCGCTGCGCATCACGCTCTACCGCGTGGCCAAGCAGAGCCGCCTGTGCGAGTCACTGATCGATGCCGCCGAAAACGGCAAAGAGGTCACGGTGCTCATGGAGCTCCGTGCGCGCTTTGACGAGCAAAACAACATCGAGTGGGCCGAGCGTCTGGAAGAAGCGGGCTGCACCGTCATCTATGGCTCCGAGGGCTTTAAATGCCACTCAAAAATCTGTCAGCTCACCTATCGCGAGGGTATGGCACTCACCCGACTCACGCTTTTGGGCACCGGCAACTTTAACGAGAAGACGGCCAAGCTCTACAGCGACTTTATGCTCATGACCGCCCATCCCGGCATCGGCGAAGACGCCAACCTGTTCTTCCGCAACCTGTCGCTGGGCAACCTGCGCGGCGACTACCGCTTCCTGGGCGTGGCGCCCGTCGGCCTCAAGCCGCTCATCATGCGCGGTTTGGACCGTGAGATCCAACGCGCCCTCGCCGGCGAGCCCGCCCGCGTGTTCTTTAAGCTCAACTCACTGACCGACCGCGAGGTCATCGACAAGATCGCCGAGGCATCGTGTGCCGGCGTGCGCGTGGACATGATTATCCGCGGTATCTCGTGCCTCAAGCCGGGCGTTCCTGGCAAGACCGAGAACGTGCATGTCCGTTCTATCGTCGGACGCTTTTTGGAGCATGCGCGCGTTTACGCCTTTGGCGTGGACTCGGACATGATCTATCTGAGCTCGGCCGACATGATGACGCGCAACACCGAGCACCGCGTGGAGATCGCCTTCCCCGTGCTCGACCCCACCTGCCGCGCCCTGGTGCACGAGTACATGGGCATGCAGCTGCGCGACAACGTGAAGGCCCGCAGCCTCACGAGCGACGGCACCTGGGTCCCCGTGGAGCGCGCAGAGGGTGAGAAACCCTTCAACTCGCAGGAAGCCCTGCTGGAGCGTGCCTACCGCAACGCCGAGGCCGCGCCCGAGCCCGTCATTGAGGCAAAGCCCGCCCCTGCTCCTAAGCCGCAGCCGGCCACACCCGAGGTTCAGAAGGTCCAGGCGACCGTCATTGAGCCCGAGCCCGCACCTGCACCTCAGCCCGAGCCGCAGGCAGCTAAGCCCGCACCCGAGACGAGCGCCCGTCGCGATAAGCCCGCCGGCAAGACCAAGGCCATCGAGCGCCATCGCCCCGGTCGCGTGCGCATGGGCCTGGGCCTGATCGGCCTGGGTCTTAAGACGCTCATTACCGGCAAGACGAAATAGTCGTTTGTAGAAGCAGTTTGTAGAAGCGCCCCGCATTTGAGGAAAGCCTCGGATGCGGGGCGCTTTTCCCTGCTACCATGGTGCGAACAACAACACGAATGACAGGCAGGGATATGAAGCTCACTATAGAATCGATGACCTACGGCGCCGACGGGTTGGCGCACGCCGACAACGGCAAGGCCGTCTTTGTGCAGGGCGCCGTGGCAGGCGACACCGTTGAAGCCGAGGTCGTACAGGACGGTAAGTCGTTCATGCGCGCCCGCACCACCGAGATTCTGGAGCCGAGCCTCGATCGCATCCAGCCTCCCTGCCCCTTCGTTGGCATTTGCGGCGGCTGCTCGTGGGGCAATCTCTCACGCACGGCACAGCTTGCCGCCAAAGAGCAAAATCTGCGCTCCACGCTCGAGCGCATCGGCAAGTTCGCTCCTGAGCAGGTCGATAAGTTGGTGCAGCCCATCTGCCACACCAAGGACGACTGGGGCTACCGCAATAAAATCGAGCTCGAACCGACCGTCGTCAACGGTCGCGTGCGTCTTGGCATGCACGGTGTCGACCCCAGCAAAATCGTAACCGTCGATGCGTGCCCGCTGTTCGATAAGCGTTTTCCCAAGGCGCTCAAATCGGTCGTCGGCGCACTCAACTATCTAAGCGGCAGCCATGACTTGGGACTCGAACGCGTGGGCATTCGCGCATCGCGCCGCACCAAGGCGCTCGAGGTCGCACTCTGGACGCCCACAGGCTCTTTTCCGCGCTCGCAAGTCTCCCGCGTGCTGGCGGACGCCGCTCATCCCACGAGCATCGTGCGCGTGATGAGCAGGGGCGAGAAGAAGGCCCGCCGTGTCTCCAAGGTCGAAATGCTCGCCGGCGAGGGCTCGTGGACCGAGAATATCGCCGAGGGCCAGATGCGCTTGTCTGCCCCGTCGTTTTTCCAAGTCAACACCAAGGGCGCCGAGATTTTGATTGATCTCGTTATGGACGCCCTCGACCCGCAGGAAGACGAGCTTGCCGTGGACCTGTACTGCGGCGCCGGAACCTTTACCCTGCCGCTCGCCCGCCGCTGCGACTTCGTCGCCGCCGTCGAGGCCTACGGCCCGGCCGTGCGCGACCTGCGCCGTAACCTGGAGATCAACAAGCTTGATAACGTCGACGTCATTGGCGGAGACGCGGTGCGCGAGTTCCCCGACCAGGATGCCGACGTCTTGGTGGTCGACCCGCCGCGCGCAGGCCTCGCCCCCGAGGCGATCGACCTTATCGCCAGCACGAGTGCTCGCGATGTCGCCTACGTGAGCTGCGACCCGGCCACCCTGGCGCGCGATCTCAAACGCTTTGTCGAAGAAGGCACCTTCTCCCCCGTAAAGATCACGCCAGTCGACCTGTTCCCACAAACCTTCCACTGCGAGACCGTCGTCCACCTTAGGCGCAACTAGCCACTTAATCATTGCTCAGAAAAATCATTGGGAAATCGAGCGTGGCAAGCGGAGGTCTTCGGGGTATAAGACGGCTAATTGTATGCCGCCTATGAAAGGAACCCTCATGCCCAGCGTTGCCGTTCTCGCCGCCGATGGCTTTGAAACTATTGAATGCTTGACCATGGTCGATGTCATGCGTCGCGGCGGCGTGCGTGCCACGCTCGTCTCGATCATGCCCACGCGTGAGGTCGTAAGCTCGCTGCAGATCCCCGTGACCTGCGATGCGCTCTTTGATGAGATCAACTTTGACGAGTACGACTGCGTCGTGCTGCCCGGCGGCCTGCCCGGTGCCACCAACCTGCGCGCCGATCAGCGCGTCTGCGACGTGGTCTGCGAGTTCGCCGCGACCAAGCACGTTGCCGCCATCTGCGCCGCCCCGTTTATCCTGGGCGAGCTCGACCTACTCGAGGGGCGCCAGGCCACGTGCTTCCCTGGCTTTGAGAAAAGCTTCCCCGAAGGCGCCTATACCGGCGAGAAGGTTACGCAAGACGGCAACATCATCACCGCCAGCGGCATGGCCCAGTCGCTCCCCTTTGCGCTTGAGCTGCTGCGCACACTCGCCGGCGACAAGGCCGTCGAGAAGGTCGCCGAGGGCATTCAGCTATGATTTTGGCTTCGCAATCACCGCGCCGCATCGAGTTGATGCGCGAGGCAGGCTATGACATTCGCGTGATTCCCGCAGATATCGACGAAACGCCTTTTGATGGCGAGGCCCCGCTTACGCTCGTTGAACGCTTAGCACGCGCCAAAGCCGCCGCCGTTGCCGCCGAGCATGCCGAGCCCAACGAACTGACCGTCGCGGCCGATACTATTGTCACCTTCGATGGCAAGATTCTGGGCAAGCCGGCAACCGAGGACGAGGCGCGCACCATGCTCCGCGAGCTTTCGGGCCGCACGCACCAGGTCGCAACCGGCGTCTGCATCGTTAAGGCAGGCGACACGGCCGCTCCGCATGCCGCCGAGAGCCTGTCGTTTGTCGATGTGACCGACGTGACGTTCTATGAGCTTACCGAAGAGCAGATCGAGCGCTATGTTGCCTCCGGCGAACCCATGGACAAGGCCGGGGCCTACGGCATCCAAGGCACAGGCGGCCGCATGCTTGTGCACGATATTTCGGGTGACTTCTACAACGTGGTGGGCTTGCCCATCGCTCGCGTCGCACGCGCGATTCAAAAACTCTCGTAATTGCATCTGGCGCTGGTTATCCCCCAGCGCCTACAATTTTGCCGTACCGTACGGATCCCGACCGGGCATAAGGCCCGGCGGAAAACCGATAGGAGAAAACATGGACACACTGCTCGAAGCCATCGATGTTTGCAATGTCGATGGCTTTTGCTTTGGCAACTATACGGACGAGGAGGCTGGCACCGGCTGCACCGTAATCGTGGCGCCCGGGGGTGCAACCGGCGGCGTTGACGTTCGCGGCGGTGCTCCAGCATCGCGCGAAACCGACCTGCTGCGACCCGAGAACACCGTCGACAAGGTTCACGCCGTCTGCCTTTCGGGCGGATCGGCCTTTGGCCTCGAGGCTGCAAGCGGCGTCGCTCGCGAACTCGAGAGCCGCGGCATTGGTCTGCCCGTCGGCCCCACGCAGGTGCCCATCGTGTGCTCCAGCTGTATCTTCGACCTTGCCTTTGGCGACCCCACCGTACGCCCCGACATAGAGGCCGGCATCGCCGCCGTGCGCGAGGCACTCGACAACACCCCCACCACGCTCGAGCAAGGCAATGTGGGCGCCGGCACCGGTGCCACCGTAGGTAAGCTCATGGGCCCTGCCACCTGCATGAAGGCCGGCCTTGGCACTGCCGCCGTGGCGCTCGGTCCCGTTAAGGTAGGCGCCGTGGTTTCGGTCAACGCCTGCGGCAACGTTGTCGACCCCCTCACCGGCGAGTGGGTCGCCGGCATGCGCGCCTCAGCCGATAGCGACCAGATCGTCGACATGGAACTCGCAGCCTTTGCCGCCGCCGGATCCATGCAGATGCCGCTCGACCGCACCAACACCACCATCAGCTGCATCGTCACCAACGTGGAACTCACTAAGGCACAAGCCACCAAGGTCTCTCAGATGGCCGCAGACGCCTACGCACACGCCATCCGTCCCACGCACACCACCAACGATGGCGACACCATCTACACCCTCGCCAGCGGCAAACTTGGCGCCCAGGCAAGCGCCGCCGTTCCCCTAGACCTGCTGGGCATGCTCGCCGTAAGGGCTTTGCAAACCGCCATCGTAAACGGAGCCAAAACCGCCAAAACCTCCCACGGCATCCCCGGCGCCGCTAAGTAGTCTCGCTCGACC